>NZ_JABXWD010000121.1 GCF_019173545.1 Candidatus Magnetobacterium casense
CCAGGAATGACACACTTGGAAAACGGCTGTAACTGTCATTCCTGCGAAAGCAGGAATCCATGCCTTTTAAACGTGAAATAAAAATTACCCTGCTTTTTTGAGAGGATACCAAAATTTATGTCTTGCATACTTGTCAAACAGTGTCTGAAACTGGTATAGTTAAGGGGTGAATTTTTCGCAATTCAGGAGACCGAGTAGGTACATAAACAGCGAACTTAATGCTGTATACAAGCGTGGGTTTATACGTGTGGCGCTGTGTTTCCCCGATGTCTATGAGATCGGAATGTCGCACCTCGGTCTGAAACTCCTGTACAAGGTAATAAACGACCTGCCCTATGCCTCCTGTGAGCGTGCCTTTGCCCCATGGATCGATCTGGAGGAGTACCTCAAGACAGAGGGCATACTGCTAACATCCCTTGAGAGCAAGACGCCCCTGCGGGAGTTTGATATCGTCGGATTCAGCCTCCAGTACGAGCTGTCCTATACGACCGTCCTTAACATGCTGCACCTCGGCGGTATCCCGATAAGGGCGCAACTGCGCTCCGACACCGACCCCGTGGTCATAGCCGGTGGCCCCTGCACGGTCAATCCCTCGCCGGTGCTGCCGTTTTTCGACGCCTTCGTAATAGGCGACGCCGAGGAGACCATCAGGGAAATTATAGACGTGGGTGTTGCATACAAGAAGGACGGACACCTCAACCGGAAGGACTTCCTCAAAGGTCTCAGCGAAATCGCCGGCGTGATGGTACCGGCCTTTCCCAGGCCCTCCGTCAGACGCAGATATGTCACCAACCTTGACATTGCCGACTATCCCACTGCCCCCGTTGTGCCCTATACGGAGGTCGTCCACGACCGCATAAACATAGAAATCGCCAGGGGATGTAGCTGTGGCTGCCGCTTCTGTCAGGCCGGGGTCATATACAGACCCGTCAGAGAGCGTGACCCGGCAACCATTATCGCCATAGCCGAACAGACCCTCAAAAACACCGGCTACACCGAAGTCTCTTTCACCTCACTCAGCGCCGGGGATTACACCAGATTACCCGAGGTCCTGAGGCTGTTTAACAGGAAATTTTCGCACCGACGCATATCATGTTCCCTGCCCTCGCTGAGGATCAACTCGGTGACGGAGGACATCGTTATAATGACCAAGGCGGTCAAAAAAAGCGGCTTTACCATCGCCGCAGAGGCCGCCACTGCACGCCTGCGACAGGTCATCAACAAGGACTTCGACCAGGAAGACTATGACAGAACCATACACACGATATTCAGAGAGGGCTGGCTTAATCTCAAGCTCTATTTCATGATAGCCCTGCCAACGGAAAGGGACGAAGACGTTGAGGCCATCCCCGCAATGGTCTACAAGGCGCTAAAGACCGCCAACAGGTTCACAAAACACTCCGTAAACATCAACGTGGGTGTTTCGGCCTTCATACCCAAGTCGCATACGCCCTTTCAGTGGTGTCAACACGCCTCCCTGAACGAAATCATGAGAAAAAAGGACTACCTCAGACAGAACCTAAATAAAAAGGCCATCAAGTTTAAGCTCCAGGACGATCGCATGTCACTTCTTGAGGCGCTGTTTGCCCGCGGAGACCAGGGCATGGCCACACTGATAGAGACGGCGTGGCAGGAGGGGGCGAGGCTAGATGCCTGGTCGGACGTCTTTGACTACAACAAGTGGCTCACCGCTATGGATAAGACCGGCATAGATGGTGCGGCCATTGCCACGATGGACTTCCACGGGGATGCCTCCACCCCCTTGCCATGGGATACCGTGGATACCGGCGTAAACAAGGACTACCTCTGGCGTGAACTGCAACGGGCATTGGCCGAAAATCGAACCCCGGACTGCAAGAACACCTGTATGGCCTGCGGACTTGGCTGTAAGAGCGGGGAGTATCTCTCTAAGGGTGACGGCTATGCCTTGCCCGATTCAGGGGGCAAGCCGGAGTTTCAGATGCGTCACAGCTTCTCCCCTGTAGGGGTGCGGGTCATGTTTTCCAAGGGCGGACAATTGCGATATCTTTCACACCTGGAACTGATGTTGGCGCTCCTGAGGGGGTTGCTGCGGGCGTCGGTGCCGCTGGTGTACTCAAAGGGGTTTAACCCCATGCCGGGGATTTCATTTGGCCCTGCCTTGAGCGTTGGGGTTGCCGGAGAGCGCGAGTTCTTTGACATTGAGGTCTATCCCCCGTGTGACATAGAGAAATTCATCAGGGAACTCAACATGACCTTACCGCAGGGGTTGAGCATCCTGAAGATGTTCTTTATACCAAAGGGGGCGCCGTCGCTGGGGAAGTTCGTCAACACATACAAGTACGAAATCACACTAAATAAAAAGTCAACCAGAAACGACATAGAAAACGCCATACAATTATTCTTACATGTCCCTGAGAATAAATGGATAACCTCCAACCTTGTGGAATTTGATATAGCGGACGACAAACTTATCCTGCTCCTGAGAGACACCCCGGAGAAGGGCGTAAAGATCGCTGTGGTTGTCGAGGCGCTTTTGGGGTGCAAGATGGAGGAGGTTGAGGTGGTCAGAACGGCCATGTATGGATGGCAACCGGGGTCGACGGGCAAGGGACAGGACGGCCAGGTGCAAACAGGACGCCTGGTACAACCCGATGAGATTATCCCCAGGGGGCAACATTAAGGGTGTCAAGTGAGATAATAATAAACGTGACACTCGATGAGGTACGCGTAGGGCTCCTGGAGAGGGGGCAGTTGGTGGAGTTCTACGTGGAGAGGAAGAAGGATGCAAGCATCGTGGGCAATATATATAAGGGCAAGGTGGTCAAGATACTGCCGGGGATGCAATCGGCCTTTATTGATATTGGTCTTGAGAAGGCGGCCTTTCTCTACGTTGATGACATAAAGACCGACGTGGAGGACTTCACGGAGTTCCTGGAAAACGGCGATGACCCCATAGAATTGACGACGCGGCGTGGGCGTCCCGACAGACCCGATATCACCATCAACGAGCTGATACAGGAGGGGCAGGACGTCCTGCTTCAGGTGGCAAAGGACCCCATTGGGACAAAAGGTGCCCGTGGCACCTCCTACATCACCATACCGGGGAGATACCTGGTACTGATGCCAACCATAGAACACGTAGGCATCTCCAGGCGCATCGTTAAGGCCGAAGAACGCCAACGGCTGCGCAATATTGTTGACGAACTCAAGCCCAAGGGCTACGGTCTCATCGTCAGGACTGCCAGCGAAAACGAAGACATCGAAGAACTCAGAAAGGACATGGAGTTTCTCCTGCTCATCTGGGAGAACATCCTCAAGAAAAAGGAAAACGTCGCCTCCCCGTCGATGCTCTACAGCGACCTTGACCTGATCTACCGCAGCGTGCGCGACCTCTTAAACAACGAAGTCCAACGCCTTGTCATAGACTCCAGGGACGAATTTGAACACATCCAGGACTTTGTCAAACACTTCTTTCCAAAGCTCTACAACAAGATAGAGTTCTACGACCGCCGTGAGACCATCTTTGACTTCTTTGGCATAGAACTTGACGTATACAAGGGGCTTGACAGGCGTGTGTGGTTAAAGTCGGGCGGCTACATCGTCATAGACCAGACTGAGGCCATGACCGTCATAGACGTCAACACCGGCAAGTACGTCGGCAAGGAAGACCTCGAAGACACCATCCTCAAGGCCAACCTCGAGGCAGTCAAGGAGATCGCCTATCAGATCAGGCTGAGAAACCTCGGGGGCATTATCATTATTGATTTCATTGACATGGAGATACCCGAAAACAGAGAAAAACTCTACACGACCTTTGTAGAGACCATGAAAAAGGACAGGGCCAAAAACACCATATTTAATGTCTCCGAAATCGGCCTGATCCAGATGACCAGAAAGCGCATCCGTGAGAGCCTTGGCCGAACCCTGTGCGAGACTTGTCCGATGTGTGAAGGCAAGGGGTTTGTAAAGTCCACAAAGACGGTCAGCTATGAAATATTCAGAAAGCTCCGCCGCATGCCCCTGCACAAGGGCGCCAAGGTGACCATAACGGCGCATCCCATTGTCGCCGATTACCTCTCCGACGAGCAACGCCACGGGTTGGAGGAGTTTGAGGTCACCTTTGACGTTGTCCTGATAATCAAGGCAGACTCCAAGCTGCAGCGAGAGAACTTCGAAATATCCATAGCGTGAAAGAAATAAGCTCACTCGACAAATGACTCAACGGTAACTGCGTCAACTCATACGGTGTCTCCTCGGCAGATAGTTGTCCGTGGGGGGAGTTTTTTGTCCACGCTTGACTGGAGCGCTGTCGGATTTTTTTACGGCAAGAAAAAACTCGACATCATATGGAGAAATAGTTGTATAATAGATTGTAAAAATAGTATGTGTCTAATGGAGCCATGTTGTTAAGAATGATTCGCAGCTCATTGAGCTGCAAGACGATAATTTTAGTGAGCGCCCTCTTGTTGCTGTGGGGCGTGGTGTTCTGGTACAAGTTTATAATCAGCGCCAACAGGGATGTGATCATTAACAAGACGGAGGAGACGCTGTCCTATCTTGAGATCATCCGTAGCAGCATCAATTACAACATGCTCGTCAGCCACAAGGAGCAGATACAGAAAACGATTGAAAACGTGGGCAGTATCAAAAAGATACCCACGCTAAGACTCCTGGACCATCATGGCAACATCAAGTTCTCCTCCGACAAAAACGAGCTTGGCAATACCGTGGGCGATAAGGCGCGTATCTGCCAAGAGTGTCACACAAACGATATCAAAGGTGTATACAGCTTCAAGGAGCTTAGGCAGAACTGGTATATTGCAGAAGAAAATCAGCGTCTGCGTGCCTTTATACCCATCAAGAACGAACAGAGCTGCTACACGGCCCCATGTCACGTCCACGATGCCCAGGTCAAGATAAACGGTATCCTGGAGGCGGAACTGCCCCTGGGCAGCACCTATGACATGATCAGGGCACGCAACATTGATGCCGTTATCTACGGTACGATCTTTGCCGCACTGATCCTGATATCCGTCTACATGATACTGTCAAAGCTGGTGACCAAGCCGTCGGTCTTACTGTACGAGGGGGTGAAGATGGTTTCTCGTGGGTATTACGATCATTCGCTTGCGGAGGGCAGCGATGATGAGATCGGCGACCTTGCCCGTGCCTACAACGAAATGACACGGAGCCTGAAGTTTGAAAAATCCGATCTGCAGGAGAAGACCAAGCGGCTCTCCGAAATCATGGAGCAGAAGGCCCGCGAGGTCAGAAAGACCCAGGAGCAGTACATGCATACCGAAAAACTGGCCTCTCTGGGCAGGATGGTGGCCGGAGTTGCGCATGAGCTAAACAGCCCCCTGACGGGCATAATCATCTTTGCCCAGCTCCTGCTAAAACGCGTCCCGGCAGATAACAAGCAGGACAAGGACGACCTTGAGGTGATAATCCAACAGGCCGAAAAGTGTTCAAACATCATAGCGGTACTCTTGGGTTATTCGCGTGCGATCCCCTCGGAGAAGGTCGATCTCGACGTCAACAAGACAATCGACAGCGCACTGAACATCCTGCAGAACCAGGCCAGGTTCCACAACATGAGCATCACAAAGGAGCTCAACCCCGACCTGCCGAGAATCGCCGGAGACCCCTCACAACTGGAGCAGGTCTTTATCAACCTCCTGATAAACGCAGCCGACGCCCTGGAGGGCAAAGGAAAGGTGTTCATCAAGTCAAAGCGCATCAGCGAAGATGACAACGACCTGGTAGAGATCGAGTTTACCGACTCAGGGCCGGGCATCCCCGAGGGAAACATCGATACGATCTTTGAGCCGTTTTTCACGACAAAACCCGAGGGCAAGGGCACGGGGCTCGGCCTCGCCGTAAGTCGCGGTATTATCCAGAAGATGGGTGGCCGCATAACAGTCAGAAACAAACCCGATGCCGGGGCGTCTTTTTTGATCCACCTGCCGATGAACAAGTAGCAGGGGGCAGAGAGTTGGAGGCAAGCAATGATCCCCAGAGCGCTGAACAAACAAAGATGTGCAAAGAACCGGGGGACAGGGCAGAGGTTCCGACCTAGTCCCCCCTGAGTGTCCGTGGCGATCCTACTTTGCGTAGGAGTACAGTGCCAGTTCCCTGATCTTTTGGTCGGCGTTTCTTAGACGATCGCTAAAGACGTAGGCCAGCTTCTTGAACAATTTCAACGTAACGATATCGTCATAGCCATCCATGAGCTTGCTGTCCAGCTCAAAGAGCAAGACGCCATCATCGGTCCTGGCCCTTGCCGAACGGGTGGTGTTTTCCACTATGGCCATTTCGCCAAAACACGCCCCCCTCTCAAGCCGTGCCAGTACCTCCTCGTTGTCGTCATCGAGCACCTTTATGATCAACATGCTGCCCTCAATTATGACATAGAATCGATCGCCAGGCTGTCCCTCGTCAAATATTATTTCGCCTCCCTCGTACTTCCTGCACTTGGTCATCTTAAGGAGCTTCAGCACCTCTTCATCGTTCATGAAGGAAAAAAAGTCCAGTTGTCGTATCTTTGTAAACGTATCCGACACCTGTGTCTGGACGCTTCTGACGGCGTCGTTGATGCCCTTGACAAGGTCGTTTATCTGAAACGGATACTTTACAATGGCATTGATGCCTTCCTTGTACAACTGCTTGAGTTCGTTTACGTCTATCTCCTTTGTGGCCAGCAGGACTATCTTAAGGCGTGCAAGCTCCTGGTGACTCCTGATCGCCTTCAGGAGGTTGCCCCCCTCTCCCTCCATCTTGAGGTTGGCGTAGTCACTGATCAGGACGTCTACCTTGTCTCTGAGCAGGGCGCCCAGGGCGGTTGACGTGTTGTTTACCGCATGGACATTAATAAAGCCCAGATAGGACAAACCACCCTTTGTTATATCCGATACCGCCAGTTCACTGATAGAAATAAATATCTTCAACCCTCTGTCCATACTGTTATGCACCTCTCTGTTATTTATCTTAGCATAGCATTTTTCACCGCAAAATTCAAACGTACCCCCCGTATAAACAATTCAACCTAATTTGACAATGTCAGAGTAGTATTGTATACTAAAATGACACGAGTTTTTTCGGGCATGATATTTGATTGACAAAATAATGGGGGGTCAAGGGGACTGGTCCCCTTGCGGGGGGTTCTGAAGGGGGGCGGAGCCGCCCCTTTCTTTCTTCTATTCAGCAATTTTGATACCCGAAAAAACTCGAATCCGATCAGTATACCATCAGAGTTTGTGAAAATAGCAGATAAAGAAGAATAACAAATTTCAGGATGTCCTCAAGATAGATAAGGCAACCCCTAAAAAGACCTTGACATAACTAAATACGATGGGTTACACTTCCCGTAGAGTGTAGAGTGTAGAGCCATTATTGCCTTTTATATAAAGCTGGTGACCACACAGATACAAATCGCAAGGAGGTTTCTATGGGATTCAGTAACATGAAGTTCAAGACACAATTAATATTTGGTTATGCTGTGATATTAATAGCGATGGTTGCTATTTCATCAGTAGTGTATAGTAGCGTAAACTCGCTTATTAAGATATCAGGCTGGGTTACCCACACTTACAAGGTGATGGGAGAGGCAGAGAAGATAATGGCATCCCTTGTGGATCAGGAGACCGGAGTAAGGGGATTTCTGGTGACAGGGATAGAAGAGTACCTGGAACCCTATAACAAAGGACAGGATACATTTAAAAAGACCATAACAGAGCTTAAAAAGACAGTCAACGATAACCCTGCACAGGTCAGTCGCCTGGAGAAGGTAGAGGCAATGGCCGGAAGTCTGGATAAGGAGTTTTCAGCGCCGTCGATAGAGCTAAGGAGAGAAGTGGTAAAGGGCGAAAATGCGGCCAATAAGACCACCATGAATGATATCGTTACCTTTATGGGTAAAGGTACGGGAAAGAAATATATGGATCAGTCGAGGGTAGTGATTGGTGAGTTTATTAATGCAGAGGCCTCCTTGCTGGAAGTAAGGTCAAAGAATGCACATGATACGGCGAACCTGGCCAATAATGCTTCAGTTTACGGAACTCTGCTAGCAATAATAGCAGGCGTAATCGTAGTGATATTTATTACGAGGTCGTTAATGGGACAGTTGGGAGGAGAGCCTGCGGTTGTGGCAGATATGGCCAGGAAGATAGCGCAGGGCGATCTGACCATTAGGTTAGACGAAAGCATAAAAAGAGTCGGATTATATGGTGTAATGGTGGATATGGTAGGGCAATTGCGGGAAGTAGTTGGAAACGTGAGGGTCTCCTCTGACAAGGTGGCAAGCGGAAGCCAGGAGATAAGGTCCACCGCACAGCAGCTCTCCCAGGGGTCTACGGAACAGGCCGCATCGGTAGAGGAGGTGTCGTCGTCGATGCAGCAGATGGCGGCAAACATAAGGCAGAACGCGGATAACTCTAAATCTACTGAGAACATCGCCGCCAAGTCCTCACAGGATGCACAGGAAAGCGGCTCGGTCGTATCGGATGCAGTCGGTGCGATGAAGGAGATCGCCGGTAAGATCACGGTCATCGAGGAGATCGCACGGCAGACCAACCTCCTGGCCTTAAATGCGGCAATTGAGGCGGCAAGGGCAGGGGAGCACGGCAAGGGCTTTGCCGTTGTGGCGGCGGAGGTAAGGAAGCTCGCGGAGCGCAGTCAAAAGGCGGCTGGTGAGATAGGCCACCTATCCTCGACCACCGTTGATAAGGCAGAACAAGCCGGCGGTATGCTTGCCAGGTTGGTGCCCGATATAAAAAAGACGTCAGAGCTGGTCCAGGAGATAAGCGCCGCAAGCAATGAGCAGAACGCAGGGGCAGAGCAGATCAACAAGGCCATCCAGCAACTTGACCAGGTGATCCAGCAAAACGCGTCCGCATCGGAAGAGATGGCATCCACGGCAGAGGAGCTATCAGCGCAGGCCGAACAGTTACAGTCTGCTATCTCGTTCTTCAAGCTGGACCAGGGTTTTGCCAGCAAGAGAGATATGCAGCAGGCCCCAAAGGCGGCCGTGAAGACCAGGCAATTAGCTCATATAGCACCCAAAAGGGTTAATATACCAAAGAAGGCCACCAGGAGCGCCGATGTAAGCCTGGCAGAAGACAAGCATGATTCAGATGCAGACTTTGAGACGTTATAGGGGGCAATCCCCCTCCCTCTCTCAACATATCCACCTCCCTTTATACCCAGGGTTAGGGGAGGGTTAATGCAAACTAACCATTAATTGTATCTTCTTTATATCTCATGGTAGCACAAGAAAGAAAGGGGCGGCTCCGCCCCCCTTCAGAACCCCACGCAAGGGGAGGGGTGGGGCACCCCGGCCACGAAGAAGTCCCCTTGACCCCTTCTTTGTCGCTCCAGGTCGCACCTGGTTCCTGCGAAACATTTTACCATGCTTTTTTAACTTGACAATGTCACATTACAAATTCTGCAATTATAAAGATGTCTGAACCACGATTTAACGGATTAAGAGATTATCAGGATTCATGTTAAAGAAGGCATATATTCT
>NZ_JABXWD010000122.1 GCF_019173545.1 Candidatus Magnetobacterium casense
GGGTGAGACGTAGAGGCGTTGCCCCTTGATTCCGTCATCCGAGGTGAAGTTTGCCACAGACGACGTCACGGAAAATCTGCCGGGAATCACGTCCGACTGCCACAGGTCTGTGGGGTGCAGGGACAATCCCAGCTCCGGCAACTTTTGTGATGCCAGGCCGGTCTTGTATTGCAAATCCGTAAAGTACTGGCTGAGAACGTAGGCGCGGTATTTGTCAGTGGAGTAGGACGCCTCGGCCGTTGACTCCAGGAATCGCTGGATGCTCACCTGGAATTGCGGGCTATACTGTTTGTAGTAGTCGCTTTCGTTGAGGTAGTTTACGTTGAAAAATGCGGATACACCGTTATCCATGTCTTGTGTGTGTGTACCCTTGACCATGACATAGTCCTTCCCTACGACCTTGTCGTGCTGGTGATACACCCACCAGGTGCCTTGTATCCCGCCGGGTTCCACGTAGCGGTATTCAACGCCTTCTGCCAGGCCCCTGCGGGTGAGATTTTCGGCCACTATCGTCATGTCTCTGTTTTCTGATATGGCCCAGTAAAATGGGATGCTCACATATGTTCCCTTGTCGCTGTGGAAGCCCAGACCGGGGATCAGAAACCCCGTCTTGCGCCTTAGTGCGGCAGAAAACACCGGCGTATACAAGACCGACCGGTCGGCAACCTTGCCGATCACGCCGGTTGCCCTGATCTCTTCATCGACTTCGATTTCGGCCTCCTGTGCGTATATGCACCAGTCCCAGGGGATCGAGTCGCAGGTGGTGATGTTTGCGTTTTGTATCCTGTACTCCGTGTCGCTCAACTTGATGAGATACTCCCCGGTGACGTGGTAGTTGCCATTTTTTACGAACACCGATGCCTGTATAAGCGAACCGGTCTTTTTTGCGGTATTGAGCACCGCCGAACGAGCACGGATGGTTATTTCGTTATCGTCGTAGTAGACGCTGCCCTTTGCCACGGCGATGGATTGCTCCTCGTGGAACTCTATGTAGTCGGCAGAGACAAAGGATGCCCCCTTGAGCAACGATGCGTTGCCCTTGAGGTAGTATATCTTTTCCTTGCTGTTGTACTCCAGCGAATCGGCCTTTATTGCCAGTGCGGAGCTGTCGTTGCCGGCGTGATTGCCACCGGCGACGTTATCGTTACCGGCGACGACTGCAGCAAATGCAAAAAAACACACCACCGTCAGCGCTAAAGTGATTGTCCGTTTTAGCATTACAGTGGTGATTGTAACATTTCTGTGCTCAAGAAAAGAAGAGGGCAACGCAATCCAAAATCTTTCTTCCTGTAAATATTTCTGTGATGGTAGAAGGTTAAGCATTATGGGGTCAAGGGGTCAGCGACCCCCGGCATAAAAGGGGGGCTGGCCCCCTTGCAGGGGGTTCTGAAGGGGGCCAGGAGCGTCCTGGAGCGACAAAGAAGCGGAGCCGCCCCTTTCTTTTTTTTACCATGAAATATAAAGAGGATACAAAAAATCATTGCCGATATAGTATCATTAGATCAAATCTATAAAATTATGAGGGGAACACAGATGGTATCAGACAGGGCCAGAAAGATAAAGCCGTCTCCGACGTTATCGATTGACGCAAAAGCCAAGGAGATGAAGGCTAATGGAATTGACGTAATCAGCTTTGCCGTTGGGGAGCCGGATTTTGACACGCCTGACCACATCAAGGCAGCCGCAGTCAAGGCGCTCAACGACGGATTCACAAAGTACACACCGGTGGGAGGTATACCGGAACTAAAAACCGCAATCATCGAAAAGTTCAAAAGGGACAACAACCTCCACTACAAACCAAACGAGATAGTGGTCTCCTGCGGGGCCAAGCACTCTCTCTACAACGCGGCCCAGGCGCTGTACAGTGCCGGGGATGAGGTCATCATACCTGCCCCGTACTGGGTGTCGTATCCCGACCAGGTCTTGCTCAACGACGCAACACCGGTCATCGTCCAGACTACGGAGGCCGATAAGTTTATGTTGTCTCCGGATGCCCTCAAAGGCAGCATCACCGGCAAGACAAAGGCCATCATCCTCAACTATCCCTCCAACCCCACGGGCTTCACCTACGACCTCAAGAGCCTCGAGGTCATCGCCGAAATCGTCATCAAGCACAACCTCTGGGTAGTTTCCGATGAGATATACGAAAAACTCCTCTACGATGGCATAAAACACGTAAGCATCGCCGGCATAAGCAACGAAATCAAACAGCGAACCATCGTCATCAACGGTCTGTCCAAGGCCTATGCCATGACCGGATGGCGCCTTGGCTATGCCGCCGGTAGCGCCGACGTGATTAAGGCAATGGAGAACATCCAGAGTCAATCGACGTCCAATCCCACGTCATTTGCCCAGAAGGCGGCAGTGGAGGCCCTCAATGGTCCACAGGGATTCATTGACGAAATGCTGAAGCAGTTTGACGACAGGAGGCGTTTCCTCGTTGCCGAGCTTAATGCCATCGAGGGGGTGTCTTGCATCATGCCGGAGGGGGCGTTTTACGCATTCGCAAACATAAAGAAGGTACTGGGACGGCGTTTCCAGAATAGCGAAATCAAAAACTGCACCGACCTTTCCATGTATCTGCTACAGGAGGCGCATGTGGCGCTTGTCCCCGGTGGGGCATTTGGTGCCGAGGGTTTTATACGGATGTCCTATGCAACCTCGATGAAGAACATCAAGGAGGGGCTGTCGCGGCTCAGGGAGGCCCTCGGAAAACTCTCGTAAGTCCCCCACGGCAGAAGGGGTTTTGTTGCAGTATAAATATTTGTCTTGAAAAAGACCTCCCAAAAAGTATAATATTAGTACAGTACGGGAGCAAGGGAGCATTGTTGATATGGTGATAAAGATGAAAGTAGACGGGTTGTTGTTTGACCCAAGAAGCGGTATGTACATACTCTTACTCAAGGCCGTAGATGGTGATGAGACCCTGCCCATATGGATAGGCAAACCGGAGGCAGACTCTATAGCCCTGGCCTTGGGAAGGGTTGTTACGCCACGGCCGCTTACTCACGACCTCGTAAAGAATATTATTGAGGAGCTGAGGATGAGCGTCTCAAAGGTCGTGGTACGGGAAATCGTGGACAACACCTACTATGCTACCCTGTATGTCTCCGACGGTAAGTATGAAAAACCCATAGACTCCAGACCAAGTGACGCCGTGGCCGTGGCTCTGAGGACAAGCTCGCCGATCTACGTCGATGAGAGTGTAATTGAGCGCAGAAACACCGATGAACTGGAGGAATGGCTTAAGAACCTTAAACCCGAGGACTTTGGCAACATCATGTAATGCTCCACAGAACCGAGGGTATTGTCCTTAACAGCTTCCCCTATGGGGAGGCCGATGCAATAGTGTCGTTTTTCACCAGTGACTATGGAGTGGTCAGGGTTTTTGCCAAGGGACCGCGCAAGACAAAGAGCAGGTTTGGCAGCGCCCTTGAACCACTCACACACAACCGGATGGCCTTCTGGGGCAGGGAACATGCCACACTGCCCAGACTCACCCAGGCCGACATTATTTACCCGCATCAGAAACTGAGGGAGGAATTTGGATGCTTCCAACGGGTATCGGAGATCGTGGAGATGACCCTCGGCCTCATACCCGAAATGGCGCCCCACAGGGAGCTGTTTGACATCATGCTCAATGCCCTCAGGCTCATAGAAACGGACAGATTGCCCTACCGCGTATATCTGTTCTACAAGGTCAAGCTGTTGACGTTGTCGGGGTTTTTGCCGCGTCTCAGTGGTTGTGCCATGTGTGGGCGGACGGGGACGTCGTTTTACTTCCATGATGGCTCGATCGTGTGTGGTGGTTGTCTGGGCGGCATGGGGCGGGGCGATTCCGGTGGGGGCAGTCCCAAGGTTGAACTCTCAATGGGGGCAATCAGCGTCTATGAAAAGATTCGGCAGTGGCGCTGGGAGATGTTGGGCAGGCTGATGCCGTCTCCGCAGTTGGCTCAGGAACTTGAGCGCATGTTAAACCTGCATATCAGATTCACCATAGACAAGGACATAAAGACAAACTCCTTCCTCCTGACCCAGCAACGGGTCACAGTCCCCCTCACGTAAAAATGCCACATACAATGAAATCGCCAGGGGGCAGTGCAGCCAACGACATCAGAAAGTATTGCTACAGGCTGCTAAACCGCAGGGACTACACCAGGGCTGAACTCTATCGCAAGCTGATTGCCCGCGGCTACCCGGCTCAGGACATCGAGGTCGAACTCCTCCGCCTCACAGACCTCGGCCTCCTGGACGACCGCAGGGCAGCCGGCGTACTACTGAGCCATTACGAAGACTCAAAGAACCTGGGCGCCTTTGCATGTAAGGAGGAGCTGAGGGCCAGGGGCGTTGATAGGGAGATCATCGACGAGCTGGTCTTTACCGACCAACGGGAACTGGAAAAAGCCCTCAAAGTCATCTCAAAAAAAACAAGACATCTAAAGAAATTCCCCATTTACGTTAAACTGAATAAGATGCGTGATCTGTTGTCAAGAAAGGGGTTTGATAACGACACAATTGCACAGGCAATAAAGCAGTATAAGGAAGACGAAGAACAAGGGCAGGATTAACGTATCCTCTTAAAAAAGCATGGTAAAAGGTTTCGTAAGAAGGGGTCAAGGGGACTGGTCCCCTTGCGGGGGGTTCTGAAGGGGGGCGGAGCCGCCCCTTTCTTTCTTTGCTACCATGAAATATAAAGAGGATACGGATTAACCGTTACGGAAAAGGTTACGGCTATATTTGAACGGGATGGTGATTATGGTACCACTCCGTAGTCCTTAAGCCACTGTGCCTTGAAGTCCTTGAACCTGCCTTGTGTGATAGCCGATCTGATGTCGCTCATAAGCTCGAAGTAGAAGTGGAGGTTGTGGATCGTGTTTAGTGTGATGGAGAGGATTTCCTTTGCACGAAAGAGGTGGTTGAGGTATGAGCGTGAGAAGTTTTTGCAGGTGTAGCATTGACACAGTGGGTCGAGGGGGGTAGTATCGGTTTTGTAGCGTTGGGCCTTGATGCTGATCCTGCCCGAATGCGTCAGGAGGGTGCCGTGCCTGGCGGTTCTGGTGGGGATGACGCAGTCAAACATGTCAAAGCCTGCCTCGACGGCATGCAGGATGTCCTGCGGGAAGCCAACGCCCATGAGATAACGGGGTTTGTCCTGTGGCATCTCCGGGGCCATGTAACTGACGATGTCGTACATCATGTCCTTTGGCTCTCCGACGCTGACCCCGCCAAGGGCATAGCCGTCAAAGTCCAACGCCTTTAACTCCGCCGCACTCTGACGCCGCAGGTCCTCGTACTCCCCTCCCTGGATGATGCCAAAGAGCAGTTGTCGCCCATCGTGTGCCTCCTTGCACTGCCTTGCCCACCGAGTGGTCAACTGAAGGGAGCTGCGGACATACTCGTAGGTAGCAGGGTATGGCGGACACTCGTCAAATGCCATTACGATGTCGGCACCAAGGGCACGCTGTATCTGCATTGCCTCTATGGGACCGATAAAGTGGGTTGACCCGTCTATGTGGGACTTGAACTGCACGCCGTCCTCTTTGATCTTCCTCAGCGGGGAGAGGCTGTAGACCTGAAATCCGCCACTGTCGGTCAGCACGGGGCCGTCCCAGGAGGTGAACCCGCGCAGTCCGCCCGCTGCCGCAACCACGTCATGCCCCGGACGCAGGTACAGGTGGTAGGTGTTACAGAGGATGATATCGGCCCCAACCTCCCGCAACGCCAACGGGGTCATGGCCTTGACCGTACCCTGCGTTGCCACGGGCATAAACATCGGCGTTGGCAACGTCCACGCACCCACCCGGAGCGTCCCGACCCTGGCGTTGCCATCGACGTTGAGCAACGAAAAGCGCATTACTGCCTACTTCGCCGACTTACGATTGTCGAGGTCTACCGCCTCGTATACGCAATCGTTGATGGGGTCGTAGGCGGAGAGCTTGCCGGTATAGACGGCCCCCGTGTCTATGGCAACGGCGCTCTTGTACTTGGTGACGACCTTGTGTGGGGTGTGTCCTACGATGATTGTCTTACCACGGTAGCGGTCGTAGTTCCTGTCCCACAATAGGGCATTTGGTTGGGCGCTCTGGAGTGTTTCGCCCATGGGGATACCACCGTGGACAAAGATGTGGGAAGGCGTCTCATAGTAGTACCGGAGCGTGTCTATGAAGGGGACCAGGTGTTTTTGTGCATTTTCGTAGTTACCATAACTGTTTATCGTGTTGATGCCACCGTTTATAAACCACAGTTGAACGTGATTGCTTCCCCTGGTCTTAAAGGCACTGTGGGCAAGCAGTTCGTGATTACCCATCAGGAGGACTATGCTTTCGGGATACTTATTTCTAAGGGCGTTAACGTATGTCACCACGTGCATACTCTTATCGCCTCTGTCTATGTAGTCACCGATAAAGACCAGTTCGTCCGTATCAGGGTCAAACCTTATGACGTCCTCCAGCAGGTCAACCATGAGACCATAACAGCCATGTATATCTCCAATGGCAATCTGTCGCTTAATTTCTTTCAACAATATATACTAATAGGCTGTCGTATTATTGTCAAGTGTGAGCAGGTTTATTTTCTTGCCTGAGTTGGTCATTATGGCAGATTACGAGTTGTAAGTACATTGACAATCTCACATTTAAGTAAACATGCAGGCATCTTTGTTTGCAGAGATTGGAATATGACATTGTCAAGATAACAAGACACATATATATCTTACAACTGTAATTTTCCTGTTCAGGATTCGTCTTTGAATTCACTTGCAATGGCAACAAACTCATCCTCCACGCTCAGGAAGGCATCAACAACGGCGGGGTCAAAGTGACTGCCGCGCCCTTTGAGGATAATATCCCGTGCCACCTCATGGGAAAAGGCATCCTTGTACACCCGCTTTGTTATGAGTGCGTCATAGACATCGGCAAGTGCCATCAGTCGTCCGGGCATCGGGATGCTGTCGCCGGTAAGACCTTCAGGATAGCCGGTGCCATCCCACTTTTCATGATGACAATATGCGATCTCCATTGAGATGTCCAAAAACGAGTTGGAGCCAAGCGTTTTTGCTGCCTTTAACAGGGCATCCCTGCCGTAGACGGCGTGCATCTTCATCTCCTGAAATTCCTCGTCCGTGAGTTTTCCGGGCTTCAGGAGGATGGCATCACGTATGCCAACCTTCCCTATGTCGTGCAGGGGGGCGGATTTATACAATATGTCGATGGTTTCATCAACCAGGTAAGCGGAAAATCGGTTGTTATGTCTCAGCGACATGGCAAGGGCTCTGACATATCGCTGTGTGCGCAGGATATGTGTACCCGTGTCGTTGTCTCTGGTTTCGGCAAGGCCGGCCAGAGATAAAATTGTCACGTCCCGGGTCTTTTGTAACTCCTCGGTGCGTTCCCTGAGCTTGTCTATCATTTTGTTGGAGTATGTGGCGATGACTCCAAACTCGTCGTTTGTGCTGACTGTCACCTTCTGGCTCAGATCACCATTGGCAACGGCTAACAATACCCTGTTTTCACTCTCAAAGAACAGTCTCAGGTTCTTGGAATGTGAGATTATCAGATTGATGTTTTCGGCTATGACCACCAGGATCACAAAGACGATCTCGATCAGTATCTTTCCGGTAGAAAACCCGGCAATGACCTCTCCGTTGCGTATAAACAGGTTAATATCCCGCGATATAATCAAAAACACTACCACCATCATAAGAAACATGCTGAAAGTGGCAACCAGGATTATCTTTGTGGTCAGCTTTACGAAGTTGTCTGAGACGGTTATGTGTTTTCCGGTTTTTCTGATCTCCGAGTTTATGGTTCTCTCTGTTTCGAGTGCGAGGTCAATGGCGGTATAAAAGCCAAGCGTCATGCTGCCCACGATGACCTTCAAACCACTGCCTGCCGGGAAGCCATAGGCATAAAAGTTGTACAGCGCAACGCCCATCCCCGACAACATAAACAGTCCGTAGTCAAGACCCGCCTGACGCTTTATCCTAAGGAGATGGTTCTCACCCAAGACTCCAAACCCTATCACCCCCTGACGCAGGGCAAGCGCTATCCAAAACGCCACCGCAAACAGTAATAATCGCTGTCCGATAAAGAATTCCGCAAGAAAAGGACACACACTGGCACTGTAAATGCTTATGATAACTATCGACAGACTATAGTGAACGAAAACCCTCATAGTCATTGCGTAATTTCTTGTCCGGCTTTCCGGCCTTGTCAGTGTTTCCATGTTGGGGTATATTATAGCAGATTTCGGTTGGATTAACTACAAAAAATGTGCGATATTTTCATGGAGCGTCATGCGTAAATCGTAGCAACCACAATTGATTGTGGTGCAGACCAAGCCGACAACCTGTTGCTTTATTTCAGGATTCTCGGGTAGAATATATAGAGTGTTTCGATTGCATGCGATACAAAGAAAGAAAGGGGCGGCTCCGCCCCCCTTCAGAACCCCCCGCAAGGGGACCAGTCCCCTTGACCCCGTAAAAACTCCATGTATCTTGTATTTAATCCAATCGAAACGTGCTATAAGATATGCAAGGATTTAGGCATACCTTACAATAGGGGGTAGTAAATGAAAAGCAGGGCTTGTGTTAAGAAATGTGATGATTGGTGGATAGGATGGTTAATTGACATACCCGGTGTCAATGCCCAGGAGAGAACAAGGGATGAGTTAATAGAATCGTTGATTATTGGGGCACAGGATATGATAAGTATTAACAATGAGTTAGTTAAAGATGGTCAGGTTGAGGTCATTGACATACCTGAAGAAATATATAGCTAATTGCGGTAACATATGGCAGATGTCTGCTGCCTGACGTAAATCTCAATCAAGTCACAACAGGAGGGAGCAATGAGTACATGCAATAGCTTTTCGCACACCAGCAAACTGACGCCGGCTATTCTGGCGTTGCTTGCCTTGCCGGAGTCGTCCACGCCGCAACCGTGAGCCTGCCGCGACCTCCTGCGCCACCGGCGAGGACGGCCCAATATGTGTATTACGGTCAACGGCGACAACCTGTTGCTTTATTGCAGGATTTTCGGATAGAATATAAATATGCAGTTTGTAGATGTACGAAACGATATAGCGTTTAAGAAGATATTTGGCAATGAGAACAAGAAGGAGATACTAATGTCCTTTTTGAATTCGGTGCTGGACCTAAGCGGAGACAGAGAGATAGATGATTTAACAATATTGAATCCCTGGCAGGCACCGGAGATACCGAGCTTAAAATATACCATGCTGGATATACGGGCAATAGACAAGAGGAAAGTAACGTTTATAGTTGAGATACAGGTTCAAAAAAAGTCCGGATTTGAAAAACGTGTACAATATTACACGAGTAAGGCCTATGTTGCTCAGTTAAAAGAGGGCGATAATTACCACACACTAAATCAGGTGATATTTATAGGCATAGTGGAATTTAACATATTTGATGGCGATGATTATTTAACAAGGCATAAGATATTAAATACGTCAACATACAGGC
>NZ_JABXWD010000123.1 GCF_019173545.1 Candidatus Magnetobacterium casense
CCCCCTACCCCCTACAAGAAGGGCGGCTCCGCCCCCTCCTTGACCTCCCCTGCAAGGGGACCAGTCCCCTTGACCCCGTTTATCTTACCCACCAAAAGTTTATGCACCCCCCGTGTGCTGTAAAGAACTTGCCAAAAGGAGGCATCCTGTTATAGAATAACTTTAAAGGAGCCTTGTCGTAACACAAAAGTCTCATGGCGACAAGCTTACAGGTAAGACGAATGAAGACCTTAAAAACTAAGCTCATATTGATCGTTGTGGTGGTTTATCTGATGATTGGGGCTGCCACGTATACGGCGCTGAAGTCTGCGGTGGACTCCGTGGTCATGGATTTTGGGGTCAACTACGCAGCGATGCTTGTAGAGGTGCAAAAGAACAGGCTATTACCCGTGCTTCAGCGGGAGCTGGCTCTGACACGGAAGATGTCCGACTCCTCTCTGCTCAAACGCTGGGCACGTAACGAAGATGACCCCGCCATAAGAAAGATGGCCATGCAGGAGCTACAGAGCTACAGGAATCTATTCCACGACAAGAGTTATTTCATAGCGCCGGTTAAGACTCAAAACTTTTATTTTAACAATGCCGCAAATGAATTCGAGGGCAGAGAACTCCGCCAGCACCTCAGCCGGGACAAAGAAGATGACAAGTGGTTTTTCTCCACACTCAAAGACGTCGATGGCTTTGACCTCAACGTAGACAGCAATGAGGTATTGGGTGTTACAAATGTGTGGTTTAATATCGTCATGAAGGATGGCAATGAATCTCTGGCCGTATGTGGATCGGGCATTGACCTGAGTGGATTTATAAAGAAACTCATCATCAGCCGACAAAGCGGTATCACTACGGTGCTGGTAGGACAAAACGGCGATATAAAGGCCCACCCCGATGTCAGATTCATAGACTTTAATGCCGTGACAAAGTCTGAATCCAGTCGGAAAACCATCTATGGTCTCTTGAATTTACCGGGTGAGCGCAGCCTGTTACGTGCCGCCCTGGATACCGTAAGGACAGGCAAGCAAGATGTCGAGACCTTGTCTGTGACCCTGTATGGTCGCATCCACATAGCCTCCGTTACATACATGCCTGATCTGAACTGGTATGCCATTGTCCTGGTTGACACCTCACGCTTAATAGACCTCGGCAAGTTTCTGCCGCTGACTGTCATAACAATACTGTCGATGCTTACCACTGTCATCATACTGGTATCGCTTCTGCACAAGGTCATACTCAATCCGCTTTCAAGTCTCATGGAGTCAACCCGCAAGATGGCCTCCGGTACCTACGACGTATCGCTGCCCGTTACGCGGACAGACGAAATCGGTACCCTGACGGAGTCCTTCAACACCATGGCGGCTACCGTGCTGGATTACACCAGCAACCTTGACAACAAGGTCAAAGAGCAGACGGAACAACTAAAACTGGCAACAGAGGTCAGTCGGAATTTAATCGAAATGGCCCCCTATGCAATGGTCGTGGTTGACAGTGAGGGGACCATTATATCGTTTAACGAACAGGCACAGATGTTGTTTGAATACATACCCGAAGAGATTATTGGTCAGCCGATAGAGATACTGGTTCCACACCGTTACAGGGACAAGCACGTTGGGTATCGTAATGACTTTATCAAAAATCCACGGCTTATAGCCATGGGTAGCGGGCTTGAGTTGATAGGGTTGACCTATGACGGACGAGAGATTCCGGTGGATGCAAGCCTCAGCTACACGGATGCAGGGGGGGGCAGGCAGATTATATGTGCATTGCTCGACATAACGGAACGTAAGCGTGCCGATGCGCTTAAGGTAGAGAAGGAGGTTGCCGAGAAGGCCGCAGCCAGGGCACAACAGGCACGGTTGGAGGCCGAAGGCGCCAGGCAGGAGCTACAGGCAAAGGTGCGGGAGATAGAACGCTTCAATCGTCTGGCCTTGGGGCGTGAGGAGCGGATCGTGGAATTAAAAAAGCAGGTGAACTCCCTGATTGTGCAGGCCGGTGGTACCGCTCCCTATCTGGAATATGACCTTGATGCTGCCTCAAGTGATGAACTTGAAACACACCTGGAAGAGTCTGTGGATAGCCATGCTGTCAAACCCAATCTTGAGGCCATCTTAGACCTGGAACCACTACAGAACGTATTTCAGACATTCTGTGAACTGGTCGGAGTCCCGGCGGCGATTATCGACCTTGAAGCCAAGGTGCTGGCCTCATCCAACTGGCAACGTGCCTGCACGGACTTCCACAGGGTCAATGAACAGACATGTGCGCGCTGCATCGAAAGTGACACCCAGCTAGCCCTCAACCTCCAGGAGGGAAAGGACTACGCCATCTATTGTTGCAAAAACGGCCTCACCGATTGCGCCTCACCCATCTTTGTAGATGGCCATCACGTTGCAAATGTCTTTATCGGGCAGTTTTTTATGAATCCGCCTGACCTTGAGTTCTTTGCCGAACAGGCCAGGCAGTTCAACTTCGATAAAGATGCCTACCTGGACGCTATCAGGGACGTCCCGATCATGTCCGAGGACAAACTGCCCAAAATACTCACCTTCCTTGCCGGGTTTGCCAGAATGGTGACTTCAATTTCATACCAACGTACGAAGGCACAATCTTCAGAGCAGTATATGACAAAGCGCACGGAAGAACTCAGGCAACAGCACACCAGCGCCATGAGCCTGGCAGAAGACGCCAATCAGGCCCGTGCAGAGCTTGAACGATACAAAGACCAACTGGAACTGTTGGTACAACAGCGCACGGAGGAACTGAAAAAGAGTGAGGAGTTAAGCCGTATGTTGCTGATATCGGTTGCGGAGGGTATCTTTGGCGTAGATGCCGAAGGTGTGGTTGTCTTTATCAACCCCGCCGCCCTGAATATGCTGCGTTACCAGGAGCACGAGGTAATCGGACAAAATATCCACGCCATGATTCATCACACCTGCGTCGATGGCTCTCTACACGATGAAGAGTTCTGCCCTATGTATAAGACAAACCGCTACGGTATCGCCAGTCAGATTGATGACGATATCCTGTGGCGAAGAGATGGCAGTTACTTTCGGGTTGAATATTCGGCAACGCCAATCTATAAAGACAGGGCAGTGGTGGGTTCGGTGGTGACCTTCCGAGACATAACCGAACGTAAGAAGGTGGAAGAAGAATTGAAACAGCATGTAATGAACCTTGAGCGATTTAACAGACTGACGGTTGGGCGTGAGGAGAAGATGATCCAGCTCAAGCAGGAGATCAATGAGCTGTCAGAAGAACTGGGACGAGTCAGGAGATACAAGATTGTACAGTAAGTGGCAACATCGCGTAGAATATAAGACTATTACGGTAGAGAGATGACAGGTAATCATTTGCCTCTGAGGCGCCATGTACTGTTCTGCATAGGGTTTCCATTGGCAGGAGCTCTGCTGACCTTGTTCGTCGTTGTGCATTACATATTTCGATCAGCAGAGGACGAACAACGGACAAAGACCACGCAGGTCCTCAGTGACGTCGTTGCCCGTCTGCACGCCGAAACTATGGGCGGACAGGCAATGGGTGCAGCCTTTCTCATGGGATTTAACGAACCTCTGATAAAGGACATGGCAAAGGAGAAGCTGCCGCGCGATCACCCAGATACTTTGGCACGCATGGTTGCCGCCAAACGTCTCTTCAATGCAGACGGTGTCTTTATCGTCAATGCTGCCGGTATAATAGTCGCGCATGAGAGTGACGTAAAGCGTTCTACCGGTATGAATATGTCGGCACGTTCCTATGTCAAGCAGGCCATGACTGATAAATCAAGCGTATACCCTGCAATCAGCATCAGTACGGGCGACAAGGTGTTCTATATTGCTGCTCCCATACATGAGGGTGATACCCATAATACTCCGGTAATTGGTACGTTGGTTATACGTATGCCTGCAGACCCTGTCACCTCCAGATACCTGCAACTGTTGCCAGGTCAGGCGTTGCTGATTTCACCGGAGGGTATTGTCTTTGCCAGTACAAAATTCTCATGGATGTATAACGCCACACAATCTATTACCAAGGAACATCTTGGATATATCAAACAAGAAAAACGCTACGGAAAGATGTTTGACGATAAGACCCCGGAGGTATTGCCAATTGACATAACCAATGCTTCGGTAAACTTTGATGGTCATCGTTATACCATAAACAGAGAATTCTTTGACTGGAACGACCTTGGAGGTTTATGGCAACTGGTTGTTATCCAGGATACAGGGGGATTGGTGCCTGCATTACGGATCACGTTGGCCATGTTGGTCACAATAGCGGGCTACGTTGTTGCCGGATTTTTGATGTTTGTGATACTCAAACAACGTTTTCTTAATATGCAGGATGATATACGTATAAAGAAACTCAGCAGTGTTGTTGAGAACTCCCCTTTGGCCGTGATTATCACCGATACGGATGGCATTATCGAGTATGTAAACGAGGCATTTGTCCATATAACCGGCTACTCCGCCTCTGAAGCCACAGGACGTAATCCCAGTATACTTAAGAGTGGGTTTACTCCAGAGAAGACTTATCTGTCTCTCTGGGCCACTGTAGCAGCAGGGCGTTTATGGCAGGACGAATTCATAAACAGGCGTAAAGACGGCTCTCTTTATACGGCATCTTCTACAATTACGGCGCTTTCAGACCAACAGGGCAGGATTGTCAACTATGTGGGTATGCAGGAGGATATCACCGAACGTAAGCGCATGGATGAGGCCCTTAGGAAGTCGCAACAACGCCTTGCCTTCCTCGTACAGAACTCCCCGCTTGGAATCATCGAGTGGGATATCAACTTCAGGGTTATCACCTGGAATAGTGCGGCAGAACATATCTTTGGTTACACCAGGGAAGAGACTACAGGCAAGCAGGCTTCCGAACTTATTATTCCAGAGGGAATGCGTGCCCACGCAGATGAGGTCTGGCTGACATTGAGTAAACAGAGGGGCGTGGTATCCATTGACAGCGAAAATGTTACAAAAGATGGACAACATATCACCTGTCACTGGTATAATGTAACGCTTGTTGATGAGACAGGGCACCCTATTGGCGTTACTTCCATTGTGGATGACATCACACATAGCAGGAAAATGGAGACGGAACTGAGACAGTACCTGCAGGAGTTGGAGCGTTTCACTCAACTAGCAGTAAACAGGGAAGAGAAAATGATCAGCTTAAAGCAAGAGATTAATACCCTGAGAGAAGAGTGCGGACACGCAGCGAAATATAAAATCGTTCAATAAAGAGAAAGGAGAACAAGTATGTTTAAGGAAAAAAGAGAGCAACCGATGTTTGACTGGAGTATGATTGGAGATATCAAGGAGGGCCGTCCAAACCTCGGTTCCACGATGGAGGTGGGTGTATACAGGTTGATGCAATTTACGCTGAGGGATGTTATAATAAGGAACTTTAGCCCGGAGGTGGCGGACCGCCTCTATTTTGAGGCCGGTGAGCTGGCCGGAAGAGAGTTTTGTAAGGCATTGCTGAACAAGAAAAGCGAATTTAACGATTTCATAAATGAACTCCAGGAGCTGCTAACCAAGCTCAAGATCGGTATATTGCGTGTTGAAAAGGCCGACCTTGAGAAAAAGGAATTCACACTGACTGTTGCCGAGGACCTTGATTGCTCTGGTTTGCCCATTGTTGATGAGACCATATGCACCTATGACGAGGGCTTTATCGGTGGACTGTTGTATGAGTACACCGGGGCCAGGTTTAGCGTCAGGGAGGTTGACTGTTGGTGTTCCGGGGACAGGGTCTGCCGTTTTGAGGTAAAACCCGCTATTTAAGACCATGCTCAGTGTTAAAGAAGAAGACCTAGATAAGATATCGGAGGCCTTTTACCTGATCCTCAGTGGTAAGAGTCCCGACCCTATCGTACTTGGAGATGACCACCCTGACAATGAACTAAAGCAGGCGGTGGGGTATATCAACAAGTTCATAGGCGAGTACAACGCCGTCACGGGGCTAATCTTCTCCCTGGCCAAGGGCGATATCCAATACGAGGCCCCCCGGGGGAAGATGCAGATAGCGCAATCGCTGAAGAGCCTGCAGGCGAGCCTGAGAAATCTCACCTGGGTGACGCAGCAGATAGCCAAGGGGGATTTTTCGCATAACGTGGACTTTATGGGGGAGTTTTCCGAGGCGTTTAACAGCATGGCCAGGCAACTGCAAAGCGCCTTTAACGATCGAAAGACCGTGGAAGACAACCTCCAGAGCCGTGTCGATGAGATGGGCAAAATGCGTCTGGCCATGTTAAACATCATGGAAGACCTTGAGGAAGCAAGAAAAGAGGCCGAGGCGGCATCCAAGGCCAAGGCCGACTTCCTCGCCAACATGAGCCACGAAATCCGCACCCCCATGAATGCCGTAATTGGCATGGCACATCTGGCCCTAAAAACCGATTTGACACACAAGCAGAGGGACTACATCCAGAAGATACAGCACTCAGGGCAACACCTCCTGGGCATAATCAATGACATCCTGGATTTCTCAAAGATAGAGGCCGGCAAGCTGGACATAGAGTCTATCGACTTTGAGGTATCCAGGGTGCTTGATAACCTTGCCACCCTGGTTGGTGAAAAGGCATCCTCAAAGGGGCTGGAGTTGATATTTGACGTAGACCCAAATTTGCCCGATAGTCTCGTTGGCGACCCCCTGCGTCTGGGACAGATACTGATCAATTATTCAAACAATTCGGTAAAGTTCACCAAGAAGGGTGAGATCGTGATAAGGATATTGATCGAGGAGGAAAACGAAAACAGTCTATTTCTGCGTTTTGAGGTCAAGGATACCGGCATTGGGTTGACCAAGGAACAACAGGGAAAACTATTTCAGTCGTTTCAGCAGGCCGACGCCACCACGACGCGTAAGTATGGCGGCACAGGTCTTGGTCTGGCAATATCCAAAAAGCTGGCTACCCTTATGGGTGGTAACGTTGGTGTTGAAAGTGAGTATGGCAAGGGCAGTACGTTCTGGTTTACGGCACGCTTGGGCAGGAGCACGGTACATAAGAGACAGTTGGAGCTTGCCCCCGATCTGTACGACTGCCGGGTGCTCGTTGCCGATGATAACCCGTATGCCCTGCATATAATCAGCGAAATGCTGCGTTCCATGTCCTTTGATGTTGTGGAGGTAACCTCCGGCGATGATGCAGTCCTGGCTGTCACAGAGGCGGACAGGGCCGGTGTCCCGTTTGCGATTGTCTTTCTTGACTGGCAGATGCCCGGACTAAGCGGCATTGAGGCCGCCCAACAGATAGCGACCCTTAAGCTCAATCACAACGTCCCGCATCGGATCATAGTAACTGCCTACAGCACCGAAGACGTCTTTCTTATAGCCGAGGAGGCAGGTTTGCCACTGCTTGTTAAACCCGTAAGTCCATCCACGTTGTTTGACGCCGCCATGATGGCCATCACGGGAGGTGTCCAGGCCCAGGACAAGGTGGTTGCAGACAAGCACGGACGTATTGATCTCTCCCCGATAGCCGGGGCACGGATTCTGCTGGTGGAGGACAATGACCTCAATCAACAGGTGGCAATGGAGCTGTTGACCGAAGGCGGATTTGTAACAGACCTGGCCGAAAACGGTGAGATTGCACTGAAAATGGTCTGCGAAAATCGCTACGACATCGTGCTGATGGATATGCAGATGCCGGTAATGGACGGCATCACGGCCACACGTGAACTACGAAAGCTCGAAGAATACGCCACACTGCCAATCCTTGCGATGACGGCAAATGCGATGGTCTCCGACCGTGAAAATTGTCTTGCCGCCGGGATGAACGACCACGTGGCCAAGCCCATAGACCCAGATGAGTTGTTTAACCGCCTGTTGAGGTGGATTCCGCCGCTGAGGGAGCCTGCCGTGGAGAAGTCTGCCCCCATAAAGCCTGATGCAGCGGCAGTACAATCCGCCACGTCTGCCAGGGTCGATGACCAGCTTGCCCCCCTGTACGCCATAGACGGCCTGGATGTGGCAAACGGTCTCAGACGCGTCCTTGGCAAACCGGCATCGTATCTGTCGCTCTTGAAGAAGTTTGTCGCAGGGCAGACCACCGCCCCTGAGGAGATCAACACGGCCCTCTCCGAGGGTCGCCGCAACGATGCCGAGCGCATCGCCCACACGACCAAGGGCACGGCCGGAAACATAGGCGCTCTGCCCGTGCAGGAAAGGGCCGCAAAACTCGAGGCCGCAATCAAGCACAACGAACCGCCTGATGAGATACAACGTCTCTATGAGGACTTTGCACAGGTGCTTGGGGACTTTATCCTGCTTGTAAGTCAGGCCATGCCTCAGGAGAGGGAGCAGACTGCAACGGAGGCGGTTGATATAAACGCCCTCATCCCGATTGTCTCAAAGTTGGAGAAGCTACTGTCTGAGGACGACTCCGAGGCGTCAGACGTATTTTCCGAATCCGTCGAACTCCTGCGTGCTGCCTTCAAGGGGGATGCCGCCGAAATCGAAAGCGCCATACAGAACTTTGACTTTGAGCAGGCCCTGGCCGTACTTGTCCGTGCAAAGGAAGGTCTGAAGATTACGAAGTCCCCTTGAGGCGCCGTAAAAATGCCAATATGAAAGCTGTTAAGGTAACCGTGGAGTCAATGTTGGAAAGCAATGAAATAATTGTTGCACTGAGCAAGTACAAAAGGCAGGTTGCGCCTCAATACGGGATAAAAGCCCTTGGTGTTTTTGGTTCGGTTGCCCGCAATGATATGCAAATCGATAGCGATGTCGATATTGTAATTGAAATGGATACACCAAATCTTATTAAGATGTCCCGCATTCGTCTTGAAATAGAGGAACTGCTCAACAAGCATGTTGACATTGTTCATTATAGAAATAAAATGAATGGACTGTTAAAAGAAAGAATTGACAGCGAAGCTATATATGTATGACAAACCCCTTGTTATGGTACTCTTGCAATCAATATATTCCGCAGCCGAAAGGATACTGGTCAAAATGAGAACTATCAGTTGTGCTGAAGATTTTAATGCCAGTGAAGAGAAACGTGACAGTCTTGATGTAATCTGTATGCAACTATCGGCTATAGGAGAAGGGCTTAAAAAAATCGATAAGCTCACAGATGGCCGATTACTACTGAAATATGCTGAGGTTGACTGGAAAGGTCTAAAAGGAATCCGTGATGTTATTGCTCATCAGTACTTTGATATCAGCTATGAAGCGGTTTTTGATACCTGCCGTAATGATATCCCAATACTAATAAAATCGCTCAGAACAATTATCAAAGATATTTCGTAAATCACCCCTGTTCGAGCTAGGGGCAGGCTGCGGCAATGACAGTTACAGCCGTTTTTCAAATGTGTATATCCTGGCTTGACCAGGAATCCAGGATGCGTAAAAATATATACCCAACTGAGCCTCTTGCAAAAAGAAACCAAAACCCACTAAAAATATCTGCCCTACCCTCATCAATGAGGTCTAATTTTTACTCGTTAACATAAAAACTTCTAATTTTTCAATTT
>NZ_JABXWD010000124.1 GCF_019173545.1 Candidatus Magnetobacterium casense
TTGATATCTCTATCGCCCGGTCTATATCGGTATCCGCAGGCAGGAGACAAGACATAAGCCGCTTCCTGGCAAACGAAAAACTGTCCTTGTTGGCAAGTATCTCTTCGGCTCTTCTTATCGCTTTCTCTTTTAAATCAACCTTATGATCAACGTCCATCCCGATTATCAAAAAGGTCATCGCATTAAAGGCAGCGCTCCGAAAAGACAACTCCTTTTTCAGTTCTTTGAGCGTAGTTCCGGCATACAGGATATGCTCATAATCGCCGGCAACGCCAAAAAACAGCGAATAATCATGGTGATCACACTCAACGGGTTTATTGTCATTCTTGTTGTGTATGAGAAATAATTTGCCGTCATCCTTATATATGGCCTTCCCTAACTGGCCCGATATATATGCTTCCGTAATCATCTCTCGCTCCATTGTTTGCCTTTTATTTCGAGCTTCCCTTTCACTGCCGACCACAAGATATCCTCGTCTACATTCGCCGGGGGCGGACCATACACCTTCTCTACAGCATCGTTGCTAAAGCCATCATATATGTGTACCTCGACACAGTCATAGCTATCTTTGCTTTCTGCGTTTACTACTAATATGTTAGCATATTCTGAGTCAGTAAAGCTCTTCCGAAGTTTACGGGCAAGCTTTGCAACGGCTAACTTGTGCCTGTCTGCCCATAACGACCGATAGCCAGGAGGGATTTTGCTGTGTTCAGTAAGCTTGTGTCTTTTTACAAAGTCAAACGAATCCTCCTCAAGAAGCGTAGTCCTTGTGCTAATCTCCTTGTCGGACAGACAGATTGTGTATGTGCCATATTTCTTAACCCCGGTGCCATCAATGGAAATTGCAGCATAGCAGATATCACTACCATCGACGCCGAAAAGCATTTTGTCCACCTTTTTCCTGAAAATATCCTTTTCAGGCTCTAAAGATTCCATCTCTCCCGCTTTCACACGTCTGGCGTATGGTAAGTATTTATGTATCCTCTCAAAAAAGCAGGGTAATTTTTATTTCACGTTTAAAAGGCATGGATTCCTGCTTTCGCAGGAATGACAATTACAGCCGTTTTCTAAGTGTGTCATTCCTTGCTTGACCAGGAATCCAGTATGCGTAAAAGTATAGTTACCATGAAATATAAAGAAGATACGTATTTATCATCCTTTGTTGTTATAAAGCTATGTAAACCTTCAAGCTTCATGTTAATCACGGCAAAGGATTTTTTAAGATGCCCTTCAAATGTCATTGCGTTATCGTAGGTATCATTATTCTTTGCCGTCTGAAGAGCCTCGTCATATCTCCGTTGCAGGGCGTTCTGTTCGGTATCCCGCAGTACCTCCCTTACGTTTACGGGCGCAAGAGTTGTTTTGCAACTCGGACAATTTCTATCATTATTTGTTACGCCCCTTCCACATTCAGGACATCTGTAGTGTTCCGTGCCTGTTGCCCCCATGCAACCTCCAATTTTAAAATTCGTTACCAATCCCCGTATTAAAACTCATACTTCAGGGTATTATACACATATCATCCGGCTAGTGCAATACCTTGAATTTCTGGGGTGCATAAATTTTTGGTGGGTAAAAAAGTGGTAACAAAAAATGCGTATAAAGGGGTCAAGGGGGCTGGCTCCCTTGCAGGGGGTTCTATAGGGGGGCGGAGGGGGTGGGGCACGATTTTCCCGCAGCGGGTCGCACCCGCCCCTGCCACAAACCGCCCCTTTCTTTCTTCTTTCGTGTATAATTACCTATGGTCAGGTACTTACAACAGCAAAATCCCCCTGCCCTTCTGGAGAGGGAGGGGGATTAACCAATGGATCATCATGCGTGCGACTATATCTTTTTTCTGATGACCTCTTCGCTCTCTTTAATGGTATCCAGCATACACTGGGGCATGTTTCTGGCAAAGGTCGTCAGCAGTATGAAGCCCTTCTGCACCTCGGGGTCCATCATGGATGAAAAGAGGTTCTTCATGCCGGGCTTCAGTGGCCTTTCCATAAGCTGCTGCATTGTCCTTACGGCGCACTTCTCCATACCCTTGATCATGTACTCCGTCTCCTTGACGGAGGCACTCTTGAGGGTGTAGTCCAGTCCGCCGCTCTGGTCAAACTGCGCCAGGAAGTCCAGCAGCTTGATAAAGGTTGGTATGTTCTCTCCGGTCTTTTGCAGGAGCGTCAGTGTTTCGTCCTTTTCATAGGCGTACCTCATGGTGTTGATAGTGGGGGTCAGCTCCTTCATGATCTTTTCCGTTGCCGGATAGACGTCCTTAAACATCCCGACAAGGAACTCCATCGTCTTTATCATCTCCAGGAATGCCGGAATGTTTTCGCCGGTTTTTTGTATGAGTTCGAGGGTCTCTTCACGCTCAAAGACGTACCTCATGGTGTTGATGGTAGGGGTCAACTCCTTCATGATCTTTTCCGTTGCCGGATAGACGTCCTTAAACATCCCGATAAAGCACTCCATCGTCTTGAACATTTCCAGGAATGTCGGGATGTTTTCGCCGGTTTTTTGTATGAGTTCGAGGGTCTCTTCGCGTTCAAAGGCGTATCTGAGGGAATTTATGGTTGGTCCCAGTTCCTTTGTGATCTTTTCTGCGGCGGGGTGGATATCCTTGAAAAAGCCTGTAAAGGCTTCCATCGCCTTTATAGCTTCCAGGAATGTCGGGATGTTGTCGCCCACGGCCTTGATCAGTTGCAGGGTTTCCTCACGTTCAAATTTGGTTCTGAGCTCGTTCAGGGTGGAGTTTATCTCCCTGGGTATCTTCTCCAGGGCCGGCATGATGTCATGATAGAGACCTTCCAGCAGCTTGAGTCTGCCGTATATCTCATCTATCTGCGCTGCCATCTTTTCCTGCACCGCCGCTTTGTCGCCGCCATTTGAAGCGGCGAATGTCGATTTCTTAGACATATCTCACTCCTCAATCTTTATATTTATGCTTTACGGTAATCACAGGGATTGCCCTAGACCAGCCCGTTAAGCATAAGATTCCAGTACAGAGGTCTGAGCATGTGAACCTTTAACACCCAATTGGCATAACTTTCAATGGCAGGTGAGATGGACTCTTCATAGTTAAAGTGGGCAAACATGACCCGCTTGTGCTTTGTCAATATCGGACAGATGATTTCGCCGTCGTAGGTATCCGTTGGCACCTCGCCCTTGATCTCCGCCTTCAGGCGTGACACCAGCACTTTGGCCTGCTTGCGTATACCCGATGCCGTCTTGGAGGTGGGGAAATCGGAGGCGTCGCCGATACCATAGATGTTTTTGAACTTCTTGCTAACCATCAGGTGTTTGTCACAACTGACCCATCCGGCGGCATCTCCCACGCCCTCAGACTCCTCTATGACGGCCTCACCACCGTGCGGAGGCGTGATGCACAGCAGGTCAAACCTGACCTCCTTACCACCGTAGTCCTTGATAACCCCCTTGTCGTAGTCAACCTGCGATGGTGCAAAGTTGGCCACCGTATCGATACCGCGTGAGCCAAATATGCTGACCAGCTTTGAGGCATACGGCTCCCGGCTAAAGACCGCAGGCATCGGCGTTGTAAAGACGAACTTGAACTTGTCCCGCTTGCCCTTGATTCTCATTGTGTCTTCCGCCATCATTATGAACTTCATCGGGGCCGCAGGGCACTTGATGGGCATTTCGCACACCGACATCGCTATCGTTCCTCCGTCCATGTCCTTGAGCTTATCCCTTAGTTTGATTGCGCCGTCGAGTTTGTAGAATGTAAATACGTTTTTACTGGCCTCGATACCCTCCTTCAACCCCTCCGGTTCCTCAAAGAGCAACTTGGCACCCGAGGCAACCACCAGGTAATCGTAAGAGATTTCGCCATGTTTTTCCGTTACCACCTTGCTGTTGTCTGCGTCTATTTTGACTGCAACGTCATGTACGAGTTTGATGCCATCGAAAAAGAGGTCCTTCACTGGCCTGAGCAGATTCTTGGGATCATCCAGGTCAAAAACCACCAGCGTAAAAGCCGGCTGATATACGTGCATCTCATTGCGCTCGATGACCGTAATCTCAACCTCATCGGGACTAAACTCGTTCCTCATCCTGTTAGAAAACATCACGCCTGCACTACCGCCACCAATTACTAAAATACGCTTCATTGTAACCTTCCTCCTTAATAATTGCTGTAACCTTCAGTTTGTAATAATAGCCTCTTCTTCTTGACAAGTAAAAGTCATTTATTGTAAGCATAACTTATGTAAATTGTCAAATTAATGTTATAAGAGTGATGTATGTTACCACTATGGCATACTTAACACAAGATATGTGCAGGAGGTTCATGTGTGTTGTTGGTACAGCAGTACCGCTGATAACTTTCATACGTAATAGTTAAGCTATCGATATTGAAATGTTGTGTATAATCAACCTACTGTCAACAAGATAAAATGGGGTCAAGGGGGCTGGCCCCCTTGCAGGGGGTTCTGAAGGGGGGCGGAGCCGCCCCTTTCTTTCCTTCTTCTTAGGGGGGTGAACTATTACTTTCATACTAATTTGTGGCAAGCTATTTTAAAGTGTGCTATAATATAGCATAATAGATGAAGAAGGTATTTGAGAGACCTGAGAGCCTGCGGGATGTTGCGTTCAGGTTTTGCCCCGGATGTGGGCACAGCCTCCTGCACCGCATGATAGCGGAGAGCATAGACGAGCTTGGGATTCGTCACCGGGTGATAGGGATAGCACCGGTGGGATGTGCGGTGTTTGCCTATGACTACTTCAACTTTGACATAATCGAGTGTGCGCATGGCCGTCCCCCTGCCGTGGCCACGGCCCTTAAGCGAGTCAACCCTGAGACGGTGGTGTTTTCCTACCAGGGCGATGGCGACCTGGCAGCCATAGGGATGGCCGAAATCATACACGCCGCCAACAGGGGTGAGAACCTGTCGGTGTTCTTCATCAACAACGCAACCTACGGCATGACGGGCGGGCAGATGGCCCCCACAACCCTTCTGAACCAACGCACAACAACCTGTCCGCGCGGCAAGACCGTTGTTTCGGAAGGCTATCCCCTGAAGGTCTCCGAGCTTATCGCCGCAATTGATGGCTCGGTCTTTGTCGCTCGCACGGCACTTGACAACGTCAAAAGCGTCCTGAATACCAAGAGGCTCGTCAAAAAGCTCTTTGAAAATCAACTCAACGGGCTTGGTTTCAGTTTCCTGGAGGTGCTCTCTCCCTGTCCGACGGACTGGCACATGTCCCCCACGGAGTCACTGAACTGGATAAGCACGGAGATGTCAAAGGTCTTCATATCTGCAACGCTCAAGGACAATCCGGGGCAGTAAGCGTTGGAGAAGAAGGTGCTTATAGGGGGCAGTGGAGGGCAGGGCATCCTGTTTATGGGCAAGGTCATGGCCTATGCTGCCATGATAGAGGGTAAGGAGGTCACGTGGTATCCGTCCTACGGGGCGGAGATGAGGTGTGGCACGGCCAATTGCAGCGTGGTCATATCGGAAGAGGCCATAGGGCCACCGGTTATTACGTGGATAGACATACTGATAGCGTTTACGGAAGCCTCATCGAGGAAATTTGCACCACGGCTGCAAAAAGACGGCATACTGTTTTACGACTCCTCGCTGATGACCATAGACAACAGCATCGAAGTTGACATGTGCGGGATTGAGGCCAACTACATAGCATCGGGTCTTGGAGACACACGGATTGCAAACATGGTGATGCTCGGAGCTGTTGCGGCCATAACTGGGCTTTTTACACAGGACGTGCTCTTTGCCGCACTGGAAAACAATCAGCCCAGGAGTAAGGAACAGGCCATGTCCGTCAACAAGGATGCCCTGCTTAGAGGGTTCAAGATAGGTGAAGTTCAGAAAAGCAACCATAGCTGACGCCACAGCCCTGCACAAGCTGATAAACGACTTTGCATCCATACAGTTGATGCTCCCGCGGTCATTGCATACGATATACGGCAACATCAGGGAGTACTTTGTCTGTTGCGGTAGAGACACTGCGGCAGAGACACTGTCGGACCTCCAGGGAAAGGTACCTGGAGCATCATCCCTGCCGGAGCCTCTGGTTGGGGTCTGCGCCCTGCACATCCTCTGGGAAGACTTGGCGGAGATAAAGTCGCTTGCCGTACATCCTTCCAGTCAGCGGCGGGGCATCGGGGGACGGTTGCTTGACTCATGCCTCAAGGAGGCCATAGAGTTGGGCGTGAACAGGGTCTTTGCCCTGACGTATGTGCCGGAGTTCTTTCTAAAGTACGGATTTGAAAAGATCGACAAGTCCCTCCTGCCGCACAAGACCTGGGGCGATTGCATAAACTGTCCCAAGTTCCCAGCCTGCGATGAACAGGCCGTCCTCATTACGCTGTAAAGCATCCAACCGGAGCTTACGATATAACGGAAGTTATCATAATAATGTGAAATAATGGGGTCAAGGGGGCTGGCCCCCTTGCAGGGGGGATCTGAAGGGGGGGCGGAGCCGCCCCCTTCTTTTTTCTTTTTCTTCCTGCTACAATTCTTTTATGAGTGCGATGAGTTCGTCGGCGGAGACTTTGCTGGTTAGTTCGGTGCCTTCCAGGAGGCTGTTGGCGAGTTCTTTTTTGTTTTCGTGGAGCTTAACGATTTTTTCTTCGATGGTATTTTTGGTTATCAGCTTGTATATAGTCACGGGACGCTTTTGGCCTATCCGGTGTGCCCTGTCCGATGCCTGGTCCTCAACGGCGGGATTCCACCAGGGGTCCATGTGAATGACGTAATCGGCAGCCGTCAGGTTCAACCCAAATCCGCCCGCCTTGATGCTTATCAGAAAGACGTCGCCCGTACCGGCCTGAAAGTCCTCCACCGCCTTTGCCCTGTCCTTTATGGGCGTGCTGCCATCGAGGTACTGATACGATACGGACTTGGAGTCAAGGTACTGCCTGATTATCTTTAGATGGTCAACAAACTGGCTGAACACCAACACCTTGTGCTTGTTATCCAGCAACTCCTCCAGCACCTCCGCAAACAAACTGAGCTTGCTGCTAGGGATATCGACCTCCTGGTTGACCAGCCTGGGATTGCAACAGGCACGACGCAACCGCATCAACTCCGCCAGGATGCCAATGAGCTTCTGCCCGCTCTCCCCCTCGGACGTCTCTATCCGCTCAATAGCCCTCTGCCGCAGGGCCTCGTAAAAGGACGCCTCCTTTTCGGACATCTCCACCTCCAACACGATCTCCGTGCGCGAGGGGAGTTCCTCCAACACCTGACTCTTCATCCGTCGCAGGATAAACGGCTGCACAAGCCTCTTTAATCGCTGCCGTGCCTCACGATTGTTGTATTTCTCAATGGGGATGGCAAACCTGTTGTTAAACCTCTCCAGCGACCCCAACAGCCCGGGATTTATAAAGTTAAAGAGGTTCCACAACTCCCCCAGGTGATTTTCGATGGGCGTGCCGGTGGTTATGAGCTTAAACCCTCCCTTGAGTTTCATGGCAGCCTGGGAACGCTTTGTGGCAAAGTTCTTTATCGCCTGCGCCTCGTCAAGGACAATCGTCTGCCAGTTGACCTCGGCCAACAACTCGACCTCACTCTGCAGCAACCCGTAGGTGCAGAGCACCAGGTCGTTAGGCTTTAACGCTTCAAGTATTTGCCTTCTGTCCTTGCCGCCAAATATGACTACGTTGAGGGTTGGGGCAAACCGTTCCGCCTCCCTCTGCCAGTTGGATTGCACCGACGTGGGCACAACCACAAGGGATGCCCCAGCCACACCACGCTCTATGATGACGGCAAGGGCCTCGAGGGTCTTGCCCAGTCCCATGTCATCGGCCAGAGTCGCCCCAACCCCCCAGTGGGCCAGCCGGGAGAGCCACTTAAATCCCTCCACCTGATAGTCACGCAGTTGCACCTGCAGGGTCGATGGCACTGCGGGGTCGAGTACACCGGCATCGGCAACCTTCTTGATATACTCCCGCCATCCGCTGTCAACCTCAATGGCCTTGACGTCGTCAAAGAAGTCCTGAAGGGTCACGGCGGCCAGGGGATGCATGCGCACGTCCTTTGCGTGTCCATGGGCGTATGCCTTCATGTCCTCAAGACGCTTTTTGAGCTGCCGGCTCAGGAGCATGTACCTGCCCTCATCGAGTTTGACGAAACGCCCCTCCGTGCCATCCAAAAGCTCCAGCACCTGCTTTAGCTCCAACACCGTTGACTCATCCACGGCTATCGAACCGGAGACACTAAACCAGTCCGTCTGATGCCTCAGCGCCAATCGTAAACTGTCAAAGGATAGTTCTTTGGTTACACTGTAGCGTTGCCCCTCCGGCCACTCCAGCATTACCCCGTCACCGATCTCCCTAAGCTCAACAAGCAACTGCAAACAGCTCTGAGGGTCCTCAACGACCCACTCCCAATCATCTTGCTCGGTCTCCTGCAAGATGGCAGAGGCATTGATTACGTCAGAGGCATTTTTCTTTTCCTGCTCAAAGTCCCTGCGAGTATGACAGGGGTTGCCGGCAATATCCATCAGGAGATTCATACCGCCAACGCCAGGCTTCATATAAGGCCCCGCATCACCAAAGGGTCTGATCGTCATCTCCACCTTCAACCCCTCCCTGTAGGGCAATAACCGTATGTGCGGGCGGGCGTCGGCGTGTATGTCCCGGGCATTTTCAAGGCTCATGGCCATAGAGGAGTGTACCTGCACTATCGAGGAGATATTGCTCACCGCCTGGAGTACCTTGTCTTTGGCATTAGCGGGCACCAGCAGACCCTTGGTGCCAATAATGCTGTAGAGCTTCTTGTGCTCTTCTTTGCACTCCACTATCCTGTACTTGTTGGTGGCCTCCTTGACGATTATTACGTTATCGTTTTCCGGCTTAAATGGCGATATCTTTAATATATATCCACCTTTGGAGTTATCGACGATAAGCTCTGGCACCCCCTTTTTAAGCTCGATCCGTTCCGTGTTAGAGTCATGCACAAAGAGCAGGGGGTGGTCTACCATTGCAAGCTATGCCCTCTTGGTGTCAAACCTGTAGTAAGTTCCACCATAGTCTTTGTCGATCCCCAGGGTTGAGCAGATGTTGATATCCTGTGGTGTCAGGAGCAGGTCTTTTTCGGCCTTTATGTTATATATTCGTTTCAGTGCCACGTTCTTGCCGCCAGACCACGCACCGGTTTTAAGTCTCCTCTGTTCCCTGGGGGTTATGACGCACGAGTTTCTGATCACATCCATGTGTAACTGCCACACCAGGCGGGACTTCTTCTGCATGGCGTCTGCGTCCCTGTCTGACTGACACAACCCTATGATGGCATTGAGTGAACGCTCCCATGCCTCCGTCTTGAGAGTCAACAGCGACATCATACCAGTGGCCCCCGTCTGCTGCCGTGTTTGTTGCACAAACTCTGTTAACTCCGGTC
>NZ_JABXWD010000125.1 GCF_019173545.1 Candidatus Magnetobacterium casense
ACCTGGCAACTCAACAATCCTGCCGGCCACACCGGTGGCGTCAATGCCGTAGCGGTCACGCAGGATGACGCCTGTGTCATTGCCGGGGCAGAGGATGGCCGTCTGTATATGTGGGAGCTTGACTCCGGTGAACTCAGGGGGGTGTTTGAAGGCCATCAGGACAGCGTTACAACGTTGGATATCAGCGCTGACGGCAGATATGTCATCTCCGGCTCCAAAGACAAGACGGTGCGGCTGTGGGAGCTACCCACGAGGACTACCAGTGCTCAGACGTTTTATGGCCATACGCTCTATGGTCATTCCGGCAGCATCAGCAAGGTGGTCTTTGGCACAGACCCCCGCTATGCACTCTCACAGGACTATAAAGGCTTGCTGCTGTTCTGGGACCTGGTCAACAAGGAGTCTGTACGAACATTGTACGACAAAGAGGGGTGTACCGTAGCGGCCCTGTACCCTGACCTCAGATACGCAATCTCCGGAAGGGCTGACGGTGTCATCACAATATGGGATATCGCCCTTGAGGAGCGGTCTCGTACCTTTAAGATGTTAAACAAGAGCGTAACGGCTGTGGCAGTTAGCTCCGATGGCAGATTCATCCTGACGGGGGGACTCTATGACGGTACTCTCCAGTTGTGGGACTTCAGAAGTGGCAGGAGCCTTCGCAGCTTTACCGGCCACACGGGCGGAATAACTACACTCTGCTTCAGTTCCGACGTCAGGTACATATTGTCGGTGGGCGTTGATAAGACCATCCGCATCTGGGATATCGATACGAGCAGGGAGTTGCGCAAGTTTACCCTGCACGGTGAAGACATAAACACGGCGGTGTTAAGTCCAAACGGTTGGTTGGTTATCACCGGCAGTAAGGACAGGACGTTAAGCTCGTTTTACCTGGACTGGGACATTGTCGCCCTAAACTACGAAGACTGGGACGACAGGGCGTTGCCTTATCTTGAGACCTTTTTGACCCTGCACACGCCGCTTTCACAAAACACCCTGCTGCGACGGGGAATGCCACAGTACAGCGAAGAGGACTTTGACTCACTGCTGAGGCAATTGAGCCTCAAAGGTTTTGGCTGGCTCACTCCGGAGGGGGTCAGGCAAAAGCTCAACTACCTCCGGAAAAACGCCGCCGATAAGTCCACCGAAGCACAGAGAACACATAAAATGCTCATAGGTCTCAGTCTGGCACTCATCCGGGAGGGTATGAAGGAGGGCGCCACTGACCACGACTCCAAGGTGGTGAGCGCACTGGAGACCATTAAAAAGGCACGCTCTATAAATGGCTATGCCAGAGATGAACAACTGCTGAGGATATATGACAAGATATCGTCCGTATTTCCGAAGAAGGACATTTCGGCGGCATGGAAGGTCAGATATTTTAAGAATCACAAGGCGGCCATTAACACGCTGGCCGTCAGCCCCAACGGCAAGTATGCCATCTCAGGCGGGAATGACAGAAACGTCTGCTTGTGGAATATAGAGTCCAGGACGCTCGTGAGGGGGTTTGCGGGACACACGGCAGAGGTCACGGCTGTGGCATTTATAGACGACCAACGTTTCCTTTCAGGCGGCGCAGATAAGACCCTCCGGATGTGGGATATCAAAGGCGGACAATGTTTGCGGGTCTTTAGTGAGCACACGGAGGCAATATGCTCGCTCTGGGCAGACGGGGTCGGACTGATAGCGGTCTGTGGCTGTATTGATGGCTCGATCCGTGTGTGGGACATCGACGGCGGGGACGTCTTGCGGATATACAAAAACCCAACGGGTAGCGTAAACGCACTGGCAGTAAGCTCCAACCTCAAGATGATGCTCACAGGGGGCAAAGACAGAAAGCTCACCCTGTGGCAGTTGAGCACGGGAGAGCCTTCAGACGTTATGCAGGGTCACTCTGATGTGATAACTGCCATATCCATAGCCCCCAACGGGATGTTTGCCGTATCGGGCAGCGAAGACAGGTCGGTGCGGAGCTGGAACCTCTCCACGGGTGAGGCAATGGACACATACGAAGGCCATAAATCCGGGGTAACCGCCCTTGATATAAGCCCCGATGGCGCTTTTGTGGTATCGGCTGGAAGGGACAACAGGCTTTGTCTCTGGAGGTTGTCAAGCCAGGGACGCCTTGGTGCGGAAAAGAGCCAGGAGCGTCCGGCAGCGGAAGTTAAGGATGAGCTTCGCACGCTCAAAGGGCACGATGACGCAGTGCTGGCTGTAAGGTTTACCCCTGATGCCTCTCATTTTGTATCGGCGGCGGTGGACGGGACGCTCTGTCTGTGGCATCTGCAGTGGCGGGAGGCCCTACAATCGATTAATGGGCCTGCCGATGCCCAGCAGCAGTGCCAGAGATACATAGCAGACTTTCTCCTTCGCTACCGCCCACTGATGAAGGACTCTATCACCAGAAAGGGCAAACCCCAGTGGGGTAAGGAGGCCTTCAACGGGTTTGTCATGGAGCTACGTCAGCGGGGGCTTGGCTTGATACCGGTGCAGCAGGTTATGCAGTGGCTGATGCGCCTCAGTGACGAGCAGGGACGCAACGCCGGGGCGCTTGAGGCCGCATTTGCGGAGTATATCGAGGGGGCGGGTGTATCCCTCAAGGACAGGGCTTATGCAAGGAGCCTGGGACTTGTATCAAAGGCCGTCGGCATCGAGGGGTACGCCAGGGACCCCAGGGCACTCAGTGCGATGGCGGAGTTGGCGGTTACGCAACCCCGAAACAAGCTCAACACGCTGTGGAAGCACAAGACCCTTCCGGTAAAGGGGGCAAAGGTCAACGTGTTTATGTTCATGCCCCCGGGGGCATCCGGCAGTGGTAAAGAGCCGGGGCGTTATGGCCTTTGCACCGTTGCGGACAGTGACAAGACGACTGCGGTGTACGACCTGCAAACGTGGCAGCCGCTGGTGGTGTTCAAGGGGCATCAGGACACCGTGACCTCTGTGGGGGGTTCCTCCGATGGCACGGTGGCGGTATCGGGCAGCAAGGACAAGACCCTGCGTCTGTGGAACGTTGCCACGGGGCAGTGCAAGGGCGTCCTTGAAGGGCACACGGGGGGGGTCAATGCCGTGGCCGTCACGGCAGATGGCAAGTACGTTGTCTCCGGCGGCGATGATGCCACGTTGCGTCTGTGGGATGCCACCGCAATGGCAAAGGTCAAGGTCTTCAAGAACAACGACCTCGCCGTCAAGGCCCTGAAGATAAGCCCCGATGAGCTGTATCTTTTCTGTGGAAACTCGGACGGTACAGTCAACTTTATGGATATAGCGTTAGGGCGGGTGATACACGCCTTCAGGGGACACGAGGGGGCTATAACGTCGCTCAGTGTCTCCCCCGGTGGTCGTCATGTGATCTCCGGGGGAACCGATGCCACAATCCGGTTGTGGGACATTCCAACGGGTGAGTGTTTTCGCACCTTTACCGGGCATGTCGGGGCCGTTGCAACGGTGGCCATCACACCTAATGGTCGATATCTGATCTCAGGCGGTGTTGACAAGACCGTGCGGATATGGGACATACCCACGGCCGAAGTCTTTGACACGATACAGTGGCATGCCGCAGAGGTGTGCTGTGTTGCCGTCAGTGGGGATGGCACGTATATGTTTTCCGGGGGGCAGGACCCCTTTGCATACCTGTGGTACCTCAACTGGCACCTGATGCTCAGGCCCGTCACCCAATGGGACGATGGCGCCAGGGCATTTCTGGAGGCATTTATCTGTATGCGCACGGCAAAGCTCGGCACCCACTCCGTCTTTGCCAGGAAGCCGCAGTGGTCGGAGGATGACTTCAACGCCCTACTGCAGACCCTGGCACACGCAGGCTACGGATGGCTCGCACCACAAGGCGTCAGAGACAAACTCCAGGAAATGGCCGATAAATGGAAAACCGTCCTGGCAGGAAAAAAGAAGCTCTTTGAAAAACAATTCAGGTCATAGCCATCATAGGATTAAAATACATGGCATTTTTATGGGGTCAAGGGGACTGGTCCCCTTGCAGGGGGTTCTAAAGGGGGGCGGAGCCGCCCCTTTCTTTTTTTTTGCGCTTTAACGATCTCATCGAGCATCTTTTTGATCTGCCCACCCCACGACGGATATCCAAGCGGTATCGAACACCCCGACTCAATAAAGGCAATCGCCCAACCGGCCTTGATAACCTCCTTTCACGCCTGGAGGTTCAGGTCATTGGTTGGTTTATACTCGCTCCAATCCGTATACACCATCGCTTATTATATCAAACTCACTGCGAAATTTGCACGCAGCAACAAAATGGCCATTTTTAGGGGTCAACTTGCAAAACTACGCATGAATGGTACATAATAATGTACAATTTAACATTTGATTTGTGAGGTGAATTATGCAGGCAATGAGTATCTCTGAAGGCCGTAAACGATTGTTTGAATTACGTGAGAAGGCTGTTTCTGACAGCGAAGAGTTTATTTTAACCCATAAAGACGGCAGTGTAGTATTGATTTCAATGGATGAATGGGAGTCATATCAGGAAGCTATGCGCTTATTCAGAGACAAAGAGGCATTACAGGCACTACTGGAATCTTTTCGGGAGCACGATTCTAAAACAAAGCGTGGCAAATCGCCTGAGGAAGTCTTCTCAGATTTAATATGACATGGCAGTTGTCTATCAAAGCCAAAGCCGAAGATGATCTTAACTGGTTTAGGAATAACGATAAACCTCTATATATCAAATGCTTTGATTTGTTGACGGAAGTAGCTCATGAGCCTCGCCGTGGTAGAGGTAAGCCAAAAAGATTGAAGTATTTTGACAGGGAAGTGTGGTCTCGACGCATTAATCATGAGCATCGCCTGGTGTACGTAATTTATCCTGACGAGCAATTAATAGAAGTTATATCTTGCAGATCCCATTACCCAGGTTTCTGAAAACAGTTTAAGCGTACATTTACGTTCTGCCATGTATATCAGCCTACATATTAGGGCGCCCTTGCATTTCAATTTTTTTACTTTTTCTGACAGTTTTTGTTAATATACCATAGCATGACGGATATAAAGAAGCAGGCCATTGAGGAGAAGATGAAGGACCTCTATCTTGACAGTACGACAATACTGTACGTGGAGGATGAGGAGATCATACGGACAAACGTGGCCCGTTTTCTCAAACGACGCATAAAGGAACTCTACCTGGCCACAAATGGCAAAGAGGGCATTGATCTCTTCAGGGTGAATAAACCCGACATCGTTGTGACCGACATCCGTATGCCTGTCATGAATGGCCTGGACATGGCCGGCGAAATAAAGGCCATCAACGACGACTGTCCCATCATTATCACTACGGCCTACAATGACGAGGAGTATTTTCTGAAGGCCATCGATATCGGCGTAGACAAGTACATTAAGAAGCCAATAAACAATAAAGAACTGCTGCACGTCCTGTTAAAAACCGCACGGATAGTCATACAGCAGAGGGACATTGATGCCAAAAACGAATTCATAAGGACGATCCTCGACAACAATCCAACCTTTATCATGATCACGGACGGTGAGAACATCACCTTTCTCAACAAGTCTTTCCTGAACTACCTGGGGTTTTCCACCATCGAGGAGTTTCAGTACAAGTGCAAGACGCTAAACCGGTTTCTTGTGTTAAAGGAGGAGTCTTTCTATAAGGGGAAGTCGTTTCAGGAGTGGTTGGGGATTATCGTAAGCGGCAACAGCAAGGATTACATCGTACATCTTTCGGGCAAGGGTGAGTTAAAAAGCGAGGCAAGGGCCTACCTGTTACACGCCAGCGAAATCCCAGGACATAACAAGGGAGGAAGGTATCTTATCTCCTTTACGGACGTCTCACACATAGAGATGGACCGCAAGAAGTACCAGAACCTCGCATGTAAGGACCCGTTGACGAGCATATATAACAGGAAGAAGTTCGAAGATGAACTGACCAAGGAGATCGAGCGGGTAGTGCGGTATAAAAGTAACCTGGCTATCATTATTTTTGACATAGACCACTTTAAGCACATAAACGACAACTATGGCCATCAGGTTGGAGATTACGTCTTGCAGGAGTTAACTGCCCTGGTGGATGTGCATATCAGGGCTACGGACATATTTGCGCGTTACGGTGGAGAGGAGTTTATCATCCTGACCCCCGAAACCACCATAGAGGGGGCAAGGGAGCTAGCCGAAAAGCTCAGGGAGACCATTGATAATTACGCCTTTAATCACGTAGGGCATGTGACATGCAGCTTTGGGGTCTCCGAGTATGTAAAGGAGGAGTCGGCATACATTTTCATAAAGAAGGCTGACTATGCCCTCTACATAGCCAAAAACAAAGGACGCAACAGGGTCAGTATCATAGAAAAAGAACATTCCCTTGTCTTTAACGTATAGCCCCCTGGATGTTGCAATGCCATGTGTCTGCAATATTTTTTTGGGTTGAACGGTAAATTTTAATTCTGTAAGGATGGGGTTAAGGGGACTGGTCCCCTTGCAGGGGGTTCTAAAGGGGGGCGGAGCCGCCCCTTTTTTTCTCTTTGCTATAATCAGGATTTTTTACAGCAAATATTTTTTTGGGTTGAAATTGACAACCTGCATACCTGGTATGTTAGTATAGCAACCAGCAATGTAATACAAAAAACAAAGGAGGCAACATGTTCAAGAATCTAAAGATAGGCGTGAGGCTGTACATGCTTGTGGCATTTATGGCAGTCCTGGTAATAGGGATCGGGTTACTGGGCATACATGAAATCAAGTCGGCAAACGAAGTAATCAAGAGCGTGTACAACGACAGGCTGATACCGTTGGGGCAGATTGCCGATATCGGGAGGTTGAACCTCAGAAACCGGGTCGAAATACTGGCCGCCCTACAAGACCCCAAGCCCGAGACTATTAACAAACGCATGGCCCAGATGGAAGACAACATCAGCAAGATCGGCGATATCTGGAAGGCGTATATGGCGACCTCCCTGACCCCGGAGGAAAAGACCCTTGCCGATAAGTTTACTGCAGATCGGGCGAAGCTCAGGGATGAAGGCTTCAAGCCGGTGATGGAGGCCCTCAGGGCCGGAAAAATTGAAGAGGCCGCTAAACTCAATGAAGACAGGGTAAGGCCAATGGCAGCGCCTGTAGCGGCAGGCGTGGACGCCCTGAAGCAGCTCCAGGTGGATGAGGCAGACAAGCTCTATAAGCAATCCCTGAAGGAATATGAGGATTCTCGTAATATGGCAATAGCCGCCATTGTAATCGGACTGATATTGGCTATTATTGTGGCGTTTTGGATCATAAACAGCATTGTAAAGCCGTTAAACGAGGGCGTGGACATTGCCACGAGCCTGGCCGAGGGCGACCTCACCGTGCGGATTGACACCTCCAGCAAGGATGAGACCGGGCAGCTCCTTGCGGCAATGAAGAACATGGTTGAGCGCCTCAAGGAAGTTGTCAGCAATGTGCAGAATGCGGCAGACCAGGTTGCCTCAGGCAGCAACGAACTAAGCTCAAGCGCACAGCAGATATCGGAGGGTGCCACGGAGCAGGCGGCATCGATCGAGGAGACGTCTTCGTCTATGGAGGAGATGTCGGCCAACATTCGGCAGAACTCGGACAACGCCGCTCAGACGGACAAGATCGCAGTAAAATCGGCGCAGGATGCCAAGGTGACAGGTCAGTCCGTCAGCGAGGCCGTTAGCGCCATGAGAGAGATAGCCAGCAAGATTAACATCATAGAAGAGATCGCCAGACAGACCAACCTCCTTGCGCTTAACGCAGCGATTGAGGCAGCCCGTGCCGGTGAACATGGCAAGGGTTTTGCGGTTGTGGCCTCCGAGGTCAGGAAGCTGGCCGAGCGTTCACAGAAGGCCGCCGGGGAGATCACCGAGCTCTCCGGGACAAGCGTTCAGGTTGCCGAAAACGCCGGAGACATGCTCCTCAAGCTCGTCCCCGACATCCAGCGGACGGCAGAATTGATCCAGGAGATCAGCGCGGCAAGCAACGAGCAAAACGCCGGAGCCGAGCAGATCAACAAGGCCCTCCAGCAACTGGACAACGTCATCCAGCAGAACGCCTCCGCTGCCGAGGAACTGGCCTCCACCTCCGAGGAGCTTAGTGCGCAGGCAGGGATGCTGCAAGAGGCGATATCGTTCTTCAAGATCGGCGACAGCGGCAAGAGAAGGTCCACAGCAGCAGCAAAGCCCGCTGCCAAAAAAGCCCAGATAACCCACATGCCCGCCCATCCACCCGCCCCCAGAACTGAAAAACACAAGGCCGCTCCCACACCAGCCCCCAGGCAAGAGGCAAGGACAAACCTCAACCTCGCCGAAAAACACAGCGACGATGAATTCGAACACTATTAGCACAAAAGAAAAGGCATAGAATGGGGAGCTTTGCTCCCCCTCAGACCCCCTCACAAGGGGTCACGGACCCCTTGACCCCGTAAAGGGCTGTAGTCTTATTTGGGGCATTTCTTGACAAATAGTACAAGGGAGGTTTCAAATGAAAACATATACGGCGATTATTGAGCGATGTCCGGATACGGGTTTCTATGTTGGGTATGTACCAGGTTTTCCAGGCGCTCATTCTCAGGGCAGAACATTAGATGAGCTTAGTCGGAATTTGAAAGATGCAATAGAGATGGTTCTTGAGGATGGCGAGCCTAAACTTGAATCTGAATTTGTTGGTACTCAGAAGTTAGAGATCGAGGTCAAGGATAAACGTGAGAAGGCTACCCTTGCAATTAACGAACGGATAAAGGTATTTGCGGAGTTGATAAAAAAATTGGGGATATATCACCCGGTGGAGACAGTGTTGATGATATAAGAAGAGAGAGACAATGAGGTATGTAGCAATTGATAGCAATATCTTTGTCAGCAGTCTTGATCCAGGAGATGTCTTTCATAATGAATGTTACCCCATATTTGAAAGACTGCTCCGCGAGGAATTTAATGCTATATGCTCTTGTCTGGTTTTAGTAGAGACCGTGTGTGTTATCAGCAGGAGATTAAACTATGAAAAGATTGCTACAGATGTATATAATGAATTAGCCTCTTTGTCATCGATTCAGTGGATAGATATCACCTCCGAAATAGCAGCAAGAGCATGTTTGCTGGGTATTGAAACAACCCTGAAAGGCGGAGATGCAATAATTTTGCAGACAGCAAGAAAATTTGCAATACCTCTCGTGACAAAGGACAAGAGAGATAAAAAATAATGCACCAAAAGGAGTTGTCGTTTACGAACCCCTTGAACTGTTCAAACATTATTAAGACTATATACTCTTATCTAACAACGGGGTAGCACCCCAAACAACCGTGGTCATGCAGCCACCGCCATTGTTTGGTTTTGTAGGTGCCTGGGTGGTCGTCCTCGTCGTGGAGGATCAACCCATAACGGCAACGGC
>NZ_JABXWD010000126.1 GCF_019173545.1 Candidatus Magnetobacterium casense
TGGTGTCATAAAGGACATGCTGGCTCCGGTTGTCAAGGGATTTTTGGGGTTTCCTATCAAGATGGTTGACGTGATACTGCTCAACGTTGCAAGTCGTGCGGTGTCGGCGGGGTTGTTTATAGACCTCATAGAGACCGGACAGATTAACTACGTCCAGGGGGTTGTGGCGGTGGTCTTTACGGGGATGTTTATCCCGTGTTTTGCAAACATCGGGGCAATGATAAAGGAGCTTGGCGCAAAACTGGCCATATACACGGTTGTTGGCATGAGTGTAAGTGCCGTACTGATTGCCGGTGCGTTGAACTGGCTACTGTTATATGTTTTTAAAACGTAAATGGAGTAAGTTAAACTTAAACGTATGAAAGAAAAAACAGAAGGTATTTCTGAGACTCTATCCAGGAAAAAGATCGCAATTATTGGTCTGCCCAATACGGGCAAGAGTCAGGTTTTTAATAATCTCACGGGCAAGTACACGATCGTAGCCAACTATCCCCACAGCACAGTCGAGGTCAACAGGACGGTCTGTAAGATAGATAACCGTGTGTATGAGTTCCTTGACACCCCCGGCATACACAGCCTCTACCCAAATTCGGAAGAAGAGCTGCTGGTCAGGGACATGCTCATGACCGAGCATCCCGATATAATCATCCAGTGTATTGACGCAAATCAGCTCAAACAGTCGCTAACGCTGACCTCGGACCTCATCGAGCTTGGCATCCCCATGCTCATATCCCTGAACTCCATCGATGAGACCGTAAAAAAGGGCATATATGTAGACTCTCAGGGATTGTCCAACTTCCTGGGTGTCCCCGTGGTGGAGTCTATTGCCGTTGATGGCATCGGCAATACCGAACTGGTGGAAAACATCGCACACGCAAAAAAGGGCAAACATGACCTCCGATACGGCGATATCATAGACAACGGTATCACGGAAATAGAAAGCTTGCTCCCCGATGAGCTGGCCTATCGGCGAAAGATAGCCATACTGATGCTCACCTCCGACGCCGCCATCGAGGAACACCTCAAGGACTTTGCCGATGAGGACGTCGTTGCACGCCTGAAACATGATGTCGAGGGCGTGAGGCAGCAGTTCAACCTCAGCGTCCACCGCGTCATCAACGACAAACGCAACCGCTGGATCGACAACGTGGTCGACAGCGTTATCAAAAAGCAACGCGTCCTGCCTCGGGACATATCACAGACGATTGCACGTCTCAGCCGCAACTTCTATACCGGTATCCCTATATTGCTAATAATCATTGCGTTTATGTACTTCATGGTCGTTGACGTAGCCAGTGCGATATCAGGTTTGCTGGCAGACAAACTCTGGGTGCCGGTAGAGACGGCGATAAACGGCGTGGTACCACCGGGATTCCTGCACGACTTCCTGTTGGGTGAATATGGCGTGTTATCGTTGGGGTTTGCAAATGCCTTCCTGACTATACTGCCGATCCTCACCGTGTTTTTTCTGGTCTATGGGATACTGGAGGACGTTGGCTACATACCAAACCTCAGTGTTCTGACGAGGCGGATTTTTGAGAAGTTTGGTCTCAGCGGTGCGGCCATCATGCCCATAGTGCTTGGCTTTAGCTGCAAGACTATGGCCACGCTTACCACAAAAAGCCTCCACACCAAAAAGGAAAAGTATATAGCCATCTTTCTGATTGGTTTTGCCCTGCCCTGTTCGGCACAAATGGGCATTGACGTAAGTATACTGGGCAGGATGGGGTTCAAGTCCTTTGTCATAGCGTTTTCCGTGCTGTTTGCTATTGAAGTTGCTGCCGGTCTGATCCTCAACAGGTTTATGAAGGAGGAGGGTTCACGTGTGTTTATCCAGGAGTTGCCACTGATAAGGTTGCCCAGCCCCAAGGAGGTCATAAGGAAGACCTATTACCGACTCTATTGGTTTATCAAGGAGGCCGGGCCGGTGTTTCTTGCTGCGGCGTTGTTGCTGTTTGTCTCTGACAAGACGGGTCTGCTGTATATCATAAGGGGTTTGTTGTCTCCGATAGTCACGGGTGTGTTGGGATTTCCCATCAAGATGGTGGACGTGATCCTGCTTACGGTTGCAAGGCGAGAGGTGGCAGCGGGGGTGTTTATAGACCTAATCGAAAAGGGACAGATTAACTATGTCCAGTGCATAGTGGCGGTGGTCTTTACGGGGATGTTTATCCCGTGCTTTGCAAACATCGGGGCTATGATAAGGGAGCTTGGAGCAAAGTCGGCAATCTACACGGTTGTCGCCATGAGTACGAGCGCTGTATTGCTTGCCGGTGCGTTGAACTGGATACTGGTGCGTATATTATAGATATGGATTATGACCACGGTAGCAATAATCCCTGCAAGGTATGAGTCGAGCCGCTTTCCGGGTAAACCGCTGGCGCTTATCCATGGCAGACCCATGATCCAACACGTCTACGATGGCGTGTCGAGGGCCATGAGCCTCAATGCGGTCATTGTCGCCACCGATGATGAGCGGATCAGGCAGGCGGTGGAGGGTTTTGGCGGAAGGGCTGTTATGACGGCCAGGGAACATTCATCCGGCACCGACAGGATTGCTGAGGTTGCACAGGGGCTTGATGCCGACATCATCGTAAACGTTCAGGGCGATGAGCCAATGATCAGGGCAGAGATGATCGACCAGTGTGTCGGGCTTATGGACGATGGGCGTGCCGGCATGGCAACCTTGAAAATGCTGATTAGCAACAAAAATGAGATAAATGATACAAATGTCGTAAAGGTCGTCACTGATGCAGAGGGGTTTGCCTTGTATTTCTCACGACTGCCAATCCCCTTTTGCAGGGATGCGGTGGACGGTCAACAGTATTATAAGCACATAGGGATTTATGTCTATCGCAGGGATGTGCTCCTGGCACTCAGGCAACACCCCCGGTGCATGACTGAGGCAGCCGAAAGCCTAGAACAACTCCGTGCGTTGCACTATGGCTACAGGATAAAAGTTATCGAAACAACGGCGCATACACACGCCGTTGACACCCCGGAGGACATAGGAAAGGTAGAGCAGCAGTGGCTAAGTAAAGATTTATAACAGACGGGGTTGTCTAAGGAAAAAACGACATTTACGTTAGAAGGAGAAGCCGCCAAAGACGTCATTGGTGTCTACTTCGAGCCCTTCAATGACCTTGGACTTGACTATCCCCTCTCCCTCGGCTACGGAAAAAAGCTCGTATACGTCTCCTTTAATGGTAAATACTTCGATGGTCTCAAGTTCAGGTATGACTATCCAGAATTCAGGGACTTTATAATGCTCGTATATCTTTTTCTTCGTCACAGTGTCTTTAGTAACTGACCCCTTAGAGACAATTTCGCAGACCATGTCAGGTACGCCTCTTACAAAGTCCTGAAATATAGCCATGTTCTCTTTCCTGATAAACAATATATCGGGTTGTAACTTCTGCACACCTTCTTTGAGGATAACGTCAAGCGGTGAATAAAAGACCTTCCCTAACTTATTCATATGTACATAATTAACCAATAAACGATTTATGTTTTGGCTAATATCCTGATGCTTCCCAAACGGACTAGGCCCCATAACCTCCACCCCGTTGATTATCTCTGTCAAGTCAAAGTCTCTCTCTAATGTCTGTGTGTCCATAGAAATAGCGTACCATTTGTAATGAAAAAAAGCAAGAAAAATTTATTCTAAGTGGATAAACATTCCTGGCGGTATTTTGTTATAATTACGATCAATGATATGATCACTTTAGAAAACGTATCTAAAGAGATGTGAAACACAGGATGCCCTGAAAAAGGTCTCCTTAGAGAGGTGGCAGCAGTGGCTAAATACATATTTCTAACAGGCGGGGTTGTCTCATCGCTGGGCAAGGGGATAGCTGCCTCAGCCGTGGGGGCGCTCCTTGAGGCAAGGGGATTGACCGTTACCCTCCAGAAACTCGACCCCTATATAAACATCGACCCCGGGACGTTGAGTCCGTTTCAGCACGGAGAGGTCTTCGTAACCGACGACGGCACAGAAACAGACCTTGATCTTGGGCACTACGAACGCTTTACACACGTGCGTGCCACAATCGCAAACAACTTCACCACCGGTAAGATATACTACAACGTCATCAAGAAAGAACGAGAAGGTCTCTACCTCGGACAAACCATCCAGGTGGTTCCGCACATCACCGATGAGATCAAGTCCGTCATAAAGAACGCAGCCGGCGACAAGGACATCGTGATCGTTGAGATCGGCGGCACCATCGGCGATATAGAGAGCCTGCCCTTTATGGAGGCCATCCGGCAGATGCCTTACGACGTTGGCAGGGACAACTGCATGTACCTGCACCTGACCCTCGTGCCCTACATCCGGAGTGCAGGAGAGCTGAAGTCCAAGCCCACTCAGCACAGTGTCAAGGAGCTGCGGGAGATCGGGATACAACCTGATGCCCTGTTGTGTCGCTGTGACAGGCCGTTGCCTGCGGATATGAAGCACAAGATCGCACTGCACTGTAACCTCGATGTTGGTTCCGTGGTGGGAGTGGTGGATGTCGATACCATCTATGAGGTACCGCTGACGCTGCACAACGAGGGACTGGATGAGCTGATAAACCGCACCCTGCGGTTGTCATCGCATGAGCCTATGTTGGAGCAGTGGACGGATGTCGTCCGTCGCATAAAGGGGCCCTCGGGGCAGGTCACCATAGCCCTTGTGGGCAAGTACACGGAATACAAGGACGCCTACAAGAGCCTGACCGAGTCGTTGATCCACGGCGGGATTGCAAACGACGTGCGCGTCAATTTCCAGTGGATCGACTCCGAAGAGATAGAGGGCACATTGGGCTACATGGCCCTGTCTGAGGTTGATGGCATACTGGTGCCGGGTGGCTTTGGTCACAGGGGGATCGAGGGCAAGATAGCGGCTGTCAACTATGCCAGGGAGAAGCGGATACCGTACTTTGGCATCTGTCTGGGTATGCAGTGTGCCGTCATAGAGTTTGCCAGAAACGTATGTGGCCTTGACGGGGCCAACAGCATCGAGTTTGACGAACACACTCCCGACCCGGTCATATACCTTATGCAGACCTGGTACGATCATAGGCAAAACACCCTACAGGAGCGAACCATGCAGAGTCAGAAGGGCGGTTCGATGAGACTTGGAAGTTATCCCTGCGTGTTAAAGCCAGATTCTTTAAGCCATCAGGCATATGGAGACGCCGAAATATCCGAAAGACACCGACATCGCTACGAGTTCAACAACGCCTACAGAGGGAACCTTGAGTTAAAAGGCTTGGTCATAAGCGGGGTAAGTCCGGACAAACAGCTTGTCGAAATCGTGGAACTCCCTCAATCTCAGCATCCCTGGTTTGTTGGCTGTCAGTTTCACCCGGAGTTCAAGTCCAGACCGACAGACCCACACCCGCTGTTCAGGGCGTTTATTGCCGCAGCCCTCAGGGAGAAGAGGTCTCTGTTTCCGTAGATGGACACGATAACGGTCACGGAACTCAAAAAAAGCTACTCTAAAAAGACGGTGGTGCAAGACCTCAGCCTGACGCTTAACACCGGCGAAATCGTCGGACTATTGGGGCCAAATGGTGCCGGTAAGACCACCACCTTCCACATGCTCACCGGCATAATCCGCCAGGACCACGGGAGCATATACCTCAACGACGAAGAGATCGGCAACCAGCCGATGTACCTGCGCGCCAGGAAGGGGATCACGTATCTGCCGCAGGAGGCCTCAATATTCAGAAAGTTGAGCGTCCGGGATAACATCCGTGCAGTGCTTGAGCTTACGGGTAAGGACAAGGTGCAGATCAACGATACGACTCAGCAGATACTCGATGAGTTTAAGCTCTCACACCTGTCCGCCAGTCATGGCTATACCCTCTCAGGGGGCGAAAGACGCAGAACCGAAATCGCCAGGGCCATCGCCACAGAGCCGACCTTCATACTCTTTGACGAACCATTTACAGGGATCGATCCGATTGCTATAATAGAATTAAAAAAAATGCTGCTGTATCTCAAAGACAGAGGACTCGGTATACTCATCACTGACCACAACGTCCGGGATACCCTTTCCATAACCGACAGGGCATATATAATAAGCCACGGACGGGTGCTCGATGAAGGCACGCCACAGAAGATTATAAGCAATCACACCGTTAAACAGGCCTACCTGGGAGAAGATTTTACACTATAATATCGCAAAAAACGGTTACTGTAAATATTTCTGTGATGATGAAGGTTAAGCATTAGGGGGTCAAGGGGACTGGTCCCCTTGCGGGGGGTTCTGAAGGGGCCAGGTGCGACCTGGAGCGGGAAAGAAGCGGAGCCGCCCCTTTCTTTCTCTTTGCTACTAATATGGGCAAAATATCATCACAAGATTTTTTACAGCAAGAACAAATTTACCGTGGATCTGTAACCTCTTCGCCTAAAAGTAATACGCCAGCGATGTGTAAAACGACCGACCATTTGCCGGATAGGCTATCGGCAGGGGTACATAGAGGCCACCGGTGGTCTCTCCATACTCGGCATAGGTCTTGTCGAATATGTTCTTGCCCGATAGGGTGAGCGTAAACTTCTTGTACGTATAGACATACTTTAAATCCACCACCGTGTAGTCTCCGAGGCTGTACAGGTTGCCACTGTCCACATACTTATCTGAAGAATACCTGGCCGTGACGCTGACGTTGCCATAGGTCGGATTGGACCAGCCAAGCGTATTGCCAAGCAGGTGATACGGGACGTTTGGAACCCGCTTGCCAACATAGGAGCCATCGGCAGTGTCAAAATCCACAAACCTGGCATCTGCATACGTATAGCTCAGGCGGGCATAAAAGCCGCGGGGCAGGTTAAACCTGATGCCGGACTCAACCCCCCTGGACTTGGCCTGCGCTGCATTTTTTGCCTCAAAGACACCTTTGGTGTTTACGATCTTGTCCTTGCTCATGATATAAAAGCCAGCCATCTTGTAATCTATGAAATCAAACAGCCTGCCCCTGACTCCCAGCTCATAGCTGTCTTCTTTTTCCGGCCTAAGGTCCTCCGTGATATTGAAAGATATTCTCGAGGCCATTATAGACCTTATGCCGTGCGTGTAATTACCAAAGACATTGAGTGCCGGTGAAATCTTGTATGCAAAACCAACCCTGGGACTAAGTGCACCGTTGGTTCTGCTGAAGTCGTTGTTGATGAGTATCTTGTCCGTATGCCGGGTTAGGATGGAGTCATATCTCACGCCGGTATTTAACATCAATCGCTCTATTGGTTCAACCTCCAGTTGCGTGTAGCCACTCCATATGTCTTCCTCGATATTGTGACCGTAGTATATCTGTGCCAGGTCTTTCCAGTAGTCATCTGCCCGTGCATTGGCATCCTCTCTGCTTTTCCGATATTCGACACCGGCCAGAAAGGTGCTGTCCAAACCAAAGACAGAGGTAACCAACTTATAGTTACTCTCCATGACCCACGTGTACAGGTTATTAAAGTCTATATAAAAACCGTAGTCATTATAGCGTATATCATGGTCTCTGTAGGAGCTTTTAACGGTCACCTCTGAGGCATCGGTCAGACGCCAGCGTACCCGTGTCCCCGTGTTGACATAGCGCATGGTACCATCGTGAATCTTCTGGAGGCTCTCCCGTGGGTCATCCTTGTACTGCCCTATTGGCAGACCGCCGGGGGTTTCAAAGTCCGTCTTGTTGAAGGTCAGGAAGGTCTCTATCTTTATGGCATCACTGGTGTATCCAATCCGTGGCGTTATGAGATTATGCCTGGTAGCGCTGTTGTCCCTGTAGCTATCGGATGTCAGATAGGAATAATTCAGGCTATAGGTTATACCATTTTTCAACTTTCCACCTATGTAGGCAGATGGGGCCGTAGTGCCAAAACTACCGTAGAGTAATGAGACGCTGCCCTCGAGTTCTTTCTTAGGCTCCTTTGTGACTACGTTTATCACGCCGCCTACGCCATAAGGACCATACAGCACGGTCAATGGGGTCTTTATCACCTCTATTCGCTCTATATTATCGACGGATATGGTGGAGAGGTCTATGAGGTTTGTTGGTATGTTCATCTCAAAGCCGTCAACCAGAAAGAGGGCATCCCTGACTGTAGACTCCATCCCCCTGAAGCCAACGCTGAAGACGGTATTCATAAGGCTGATACCGTTTATGGAAAGCCCCGGGACATCATACAGCAGCTCCGATATCCCAACGGACTTAGATATCTCATCCGCGGTGATTACCTCTACGTTTGTGGGGATCAGGTTTTGCTCTCTTTCGGTCTTGGTGGCACTTACCACGATATCATCAAGTTCAACGGCATCTGGCTTCACGGCATCCGGTTCGCTGCCCTCCAGGGCATATGCGTGTAACGGTAATGAGACCAAAACTGCCAACATCAAACTGCAAATAACATACAACGCCTTCATACTAACATCCTCCTGAATTTAAAAATTACGCCATCGTAACAAAGCTACCAGACGTCTTTAGAAAGTTTATCTATCGCAAATCTCTTGATTCGTGGATTAAAACTCCAGTTTCCTACCCGTTCTTTTAATTTCATCTGCAAGCAAGCCACCGTCATCAAAATCTTCAGGTTTGAAGGGCATAGGCTCTATCCTGCTGTCGATCCCTCTCCTGTAGGGTACATCAACCTCCGGTCATCAAACCTGTCTCCTGAAAACGCTGCAGAGATCACGGCGATGTCAATGTCACTTGTCTCCACCGGGTTGCCCTTGGCATAGGAGCCAAACAAGATGACCTCCTGTACAGATATGCTGTTTTTTTCAAGCTCGTTTATATACCTTTTTATCTTTTCCATGATTGAATCTGTCGCAGTAACCATTCCCTTAACTCCTCTATTTCATCCATGTATTTTGTGGCAAACTCCAATGTGCATTTCTTGTAAAACGAAAACTTTTCATTAGGATATCTTGCTTCAAGGTTAAAATCCGTTATTATTTCAAGCAGTTCCATTTTATCGCGAGATAATTCCAGATTAATTGCTTCTGTCAAATGGATAAGTCTGTGTGTAAATGGAGGTGTCTTATCAAACTTGCTGATATAGATACCTTTTAATATCTTTTCAATTGTTAAATGTCCAAAAAACAAAGCATATGGATAATCCCCCTTCTCAAAAAGATGCCTCGCCACCGTCCAATCGTAAGACGCTGATTTTATCCAATACTGTATTTTATCTTCAATTGTCATACGCTAAAGACCTACTTCCCAACCAACTCCCCGTAGAGCACTGCCGTCTCCGCAGAGGGTTTAAGCCCAAAGGCCTGCAGGACGTCCTGACATTGCCGGTAGACGACCAGGGCCTCAGACTTCTGTCCGGCCTTCATACACAGGCGCAT
>NZ_JABXWD010000127.1 GCF_019173545.1 Candidatus Magnetobacterium casense
TGGTAAAATGGGGTCAAGGGGACTGGTCCCCTTGCGGGGGGTTCTGAAGGGGGGCGGAGCCGCCCCTTTCTTTCTTTAATTGGGTGCATTACGTTATAGCTACTTATGCTCTTCTGCTTATTACGATGCAATAACCGAGGCCAGGTAGTCCTCGAATGTGAGGGCGATGTTGTCCCACAGGAGGGTCTGTGCGTAATCCCTTGCCGCCGCCCCCAGGGACAGACGCAGGGAGGTGTCATCGAGCAGCCTGCTCACAACGGCAGATAGCGCCTTGTGGTCGCCGGAGCGAAAGGACAACCCCATACGATGTCTTTGTACAAAGGCCAGTTCCCCGATGTCGCTTACAACGATGGCCTTGCCGCACGCCGCCGCCTCGATGATGCTTATCGGCGAGGACTCATGTCGTGAGGGAAGGACAAACAGCCGCGCACCTGATAGCAGCCGTCTCTTTTCGTCCCCGCCGACAAACCCGGCATATGTCACCTTCTGGCGCACGGAGGGGCTGAGGTCCTTGCAGAGCCTTGCAACGGGGTCTGTCTCGTGCCCTGCCAGTATAAGCCTCAGCGTGGGATACCGGGGGCTTATCTCCTCAAAGGCCCTCATCAGGAGGTCAAGGCCCTTGGTGTAGGTGTCTATCCGGCTGAAAAACAGAATATAGTCGTTGTCCCCTGCTTCTTTGTCGCTGCGGTTGTCTTCTGCGGTGTTGAGAAGCTCCAAGTCAGTCCCATTTGGTATCACGATGCAGTTGGGGTGTTTCTTGTTCATCCGTGAGGTCACCTTAGCCATGGTCACCTCCGAAACAAATATCAACCGGTCATACAGACCCGGATAAAACTGCTCAACCCCATACATGGGGACAGAGTACAGGGGGTTGAACTTCAGGATGGCATGTTTTTCCATTATCCCCTGCACCTGCAATATCACAGGCGTGGAGGTGAGGTATCTTGCAAAAAACGGCGTAGACGGCAGGAAGTTCTCCACGATGACGTCAAAGTCCCCGCCGTGTCTGATGACGTAGAGCATTGCCTTGAGGGTATACGCAAACACGCTGGCTGTAAGGTGGGCGCTCTGTATGCCGACAAACACGTGCCGCAGTCCCTCGTGGTAGCCATCCCTGGCGCCAGGGTACTTCATGCACAGCAGGGTGACCTCGTGTCTGTTCATCAGACGCCTGTAAATCTCATATGCACGTATCCCCGCCCCGCCAAACCCAAACGGACTGTCCGTGCTTTCATAGATTATCTGTAGTATCTTCATCAGGTAACATTTTAACATAAAAAAAGAAGGCAACGCCGTGCTAAAAACAGGGCAATCGCATTTGACTGTAAGAGAAAAGAATGGGGGACTTTGTCCCCCCCTCAGACCCCCCTACAAGGGAGCACGGCCCCCACTGAGCCGGGGGTCGCTGACCCCTTGACCCCGTAAAGGGTTGGTTGACAAGTTGAAAAGTAGTTAATTTATCATAAAAAAACATCATGATTATTTCAAATGCGATTGCCCTGCAGTATTGATCTTGCACAAACATAAATGTAAAATATATGTTATAATGAAATAAAAAGATTTAAGGAGTGTAAACGATGCCTATATATGAGTATAATTGTTTGGCATGTGGTGTAAACTTTACACTGTTTCAAAAGATAGGCGCTCCCCAGAGTGAGAGCGTATGCCCGACATGTAAGTCTAACGACGTAAAGCGGCTCATATCGAGCTTTAGCTGTGGCAGTGAATCGGGCGGTTTTTCAATGCCCTCTGCACCAAGCAGCGGTGGGATGTGAGGCCCATCTCACTGTTGAACCGTGAGTTCAACAAACACTTACCGGAAACATGGTAAAGATAGAATACGTCTGTGTGCGTGGTGATAAAAAAACTTATACTCCAAGAGGGATGGGAAGATGCCTAAGAAATTAATGTTGGCCGATGACAGTATTACGATACAAAAGGTCGTAGAGCTCATTTTATCTGAGGAGGACATCGACGTCAGTTCAGTCGGAGATGGCCAGGAGGCAATGTCAAAGCTAAAAAGCAGCAAGCCCGATGTAATTCTTGCTGATATTGACATGCCAAAAATGAACGGCTACGACCTCTGCAAAGAGGTAAAAAATAACCCTGCCACTGCACATATACCTGTTGTGCTGCTCGTTGGGGCATTTGAACCCATAAACGAACAAAAAGTCAGGGATGTCGGGGCAGATGATTTTCTGATAAAACCCTTTGAGTCCAATGAGTTCTTAAAGAAGATACACAGCATCCTAGACCGCATCCCCAAACCGGCCAAGTCTCCCGCCAAGGAACCCCCCGCAGGTAACGGAAAAAACGACGCAGACCTCGAACCCCTTGAACTAGGCGACTCTTCCATGTTGGATGAAAAAGACATGCAGGCGCTCCTGGAGGAAACCATGGTGGAGGAAACAGCCGCCTTTGAAGAGGAACATCCCGACAGCGACGACTCCGATGAGGCTAACTTTGCCGATGACGACCTTACCACAAAGGAGCTGCAGGATATCATCGAAACCCTCAGGGAACCAGGCGCCGCAGAACCCGAAGACTCCGACAGCGGCGACCTCGATATGGAAAAAATGATCGGCTCCTTACTGGAAGAAACTGTTATCGACAATCCCGATGCAGATATGCAAAGTCCGCCCGATAAGGGATTCGGTGGCTTTGACAATGGCGACGGCGATGGCGGCATTGACTCCGATACGTTTAAGGAACTTATGAGCAGCATTACCGATGACATGGCAGATACCTCGGATGGACAGGATGATATGGCCATGACCTCTATGCTCGATAACATCGGAGATAAGCTCGGTGATTCAGACATCGAAGAGGTAGGGGAAACCGTCTTTCAGGACGAAGACAACATGCAGGATATAGTTGCTTCCCTGGTGGAACAGGCAGAGGGCAAGGCCGTTGAAGACAGCACGGAAATGCCTGTCTTTGACACCCCGCCGGTCTATAAAAAGGAGAAACCCGTGAAACAACCACCTGAAAGAGAAGACAGGAAATTTGAGGCCAAACCGGCACACAGGCCTGAACAGGACTACCGAGTCACACATGAACCCTCAACATCAGGCGGGGTATTACTTAGCATAAACGACGTTGTCGGTATGCTCAAACATCACATAGATGACAAGGTCTCCAATCTCTTGCAGGAAGGCGACCTGAACTCATTGTTTGCACAGGCAATCAACGCCTACGTTGACCAGCGATTTAAAGATATAAATATCGGCTTCGACGAAATAATCTCAGAGGCCATAAACACCAGAATAGACAAACTCATAGGCCAGGTCAATATTGAGAGCATTATAAACCAGGTCATATCTTCCACAATCAAGGGGATCATGGGTTCTCTCACAGGGGAGATGTTTAAGGTCAGCAAGGAGGTTACCGAGCGTCTCACCAAACAGGTAATGGATGAGAGTATCCCAACGCTTAAGGCAGAGGTTGAGAAGGTTATCCATAAAACCGTATCCGGTGTCGCAGAACGCCTTATAAAGGAGGAAATAGACCAAATCAGGTCGGAATTTCTATAGAACACCTTATAACACGCTTTGCGTATATAAGTCATAACAAATATCATAGTGCGATAAGGAAATTCAATGGATGAGCAAATAAAGAGCAAGGCCTACGACCCAAAGGCGATAGAGGAGAAGTGGTATGACTTCTGGCTTAAAAACGGATGTTTCAGTCCCTCGGAGGAGCCTGAAAGGGTTGTATTTTCAATTGTAATCCCCCCGCCTAATGTAACCGGTTCACTGCACATGGGACATGCCCTCAACGCCACGCTCCAGGACGTCCTTGCACGGTACAGGCGGATGAAGGGGCACAGGGTGCTCTGGTTGCCGGGTACCGACCATGCCGGTATTGCAACTCAAAACGTCGTCGAAAAACAGTTGACCGCCGAAAACCTCAGCAGACATACGTTGGGCAGAGAGGCCTTCATAGAGAGGGTTTGGACCTGGAAGGAACAGTATGGCGGAGTCATCATACATCAGCTCAAAAAGCTCGGTGCCTCCTGCGATTGGTCCAGGGAACGCTTTACGCTGGATGAGGGCCTGTCACGCGCCGTCAGAGAGGTCTTTGTGCGACTGCTGCAGGAGGGGCTTATCTACAGAAGCCTGCGTCTGATCAACTGGTGTCCGCGCTGTGCCACTGCCCTGTCCGACCTTGAGGTGGAGCACGATGAATTTCACGGCAAACTCACATACATGCGTTACCCCTTCGAGGGCAATTCCGGTTACATCGTGGTAGCCACTACCAGACCCGAAACCATGCTCGGTGACACGGCCGTCGCCATAAACCCCAAGGACGGTCGATACGTAGGACACATCGGCAAAAGGATCAAACTCCCCCTCAGCGGCAGACTTATACCCGTCATTGCCGACCCACAGGTAGACCCCGCCTTTGGCACCGGCGCCGTCAAGGTAACACCATCGCACGACTTCAACGACGAGGCCATAGCAAGACGACAAACCCCCGTCCTGCCCTTTATCACCGTCATCGGACAGGATGGCAGAATGACCCCGGAGGCTGGACAACGTTATAGCGGCCTTGACAGACACGAGTGCAGAAAACTCGTCGTGGCCGACCTCAAAGACAAAAATCTCATCGAAAAAGAAGAATCTCATAAACATTCCATCGGACACTGCTACCGGTGTAAGACCATCATTGAACCGCTGTCTACCGTGCAGTGGTATGTCAATGTCGATGCCCTGGCCGCCGAGGCCATAGAAGTCGTTAAAACCTCACAGGTGAGGATCATCCCAGATGGCTGGAAAAACAGCTACTTCTCCTGGATGCAGGACATCAGGCACTGGTGCATATCGCGCCAGATATGGTGGGGACATCAGATACCCGCCTGGTACTGCCCCGACTGCAACGGGGAGGATGGCTCCAGGCAGGGCGAATATATACACGTCACCTTAAACCAGAGGATAAACGGCCTGCGCGAAGGCTCCTACAGAGAACTTATCAGTGCCGGCCTCTCTCATAAAGAGATCGTCGAAAATACAAAGGACATGAGGGTTGGCATTGCGGCCAAGCCAATCACGGGGTTGGTTGACCCCACGGTGTGTCCGACCTGTGGCAGTGACCACATCGTCAGGGACCCAGACGTCCTGGATACGTGGTTTTCGTCGGCGTTGTGGCCGTTTTCTACGCTCGGATGGCCCGAACAAACCCCCGATCTCAAGACCTTCTATCCCACCAGCGTGCTTGTCACCGGGTTTGACATCCTGTTTTTCTGGGTGGCTCGCATGATCATGATGGGTATGAAGTTCATGAAGGACGTCCCCTTCAGAGACGTCTACATCCATGCACTGGTCAGGGACGAAAAGGGCCAGAAAATGAGCAAGTCAAAGGGCAACGTTATAGACCCGCTCCTGATGATCGACAAGTATGGGGCCGATGCCTTCCGGTTCTCTCTGGCAGCCTTTGCCGCTCAGGGCAGGGATATCAGATTCTCCGAAGAACGTGTGGAGGGCTACAGGTTCTTTATCAACAAGCTCTACAACGCCTCCCGATACATCAACATCAGCATCGATAAGTACGCCGTAGGAGAGCTTGATACCATCGAAACCATAAACGAACACTTTGAACTCTCCGACAAGGAACTCCTGAATCTTCCCGAACGGTGGATCCTGAGCAGACTGGCCGCAGCCGCACATAACACTGCCAAGGGCCTGGAGGACTACCGGTTTAACGACGCATCAAGCGCCATCTATCAGTTCATCTGGCATGAGCTGTGTGACTGGTACATAGAGCTATCGAAGACATCTTTGTCGCAGGGGATCGCATCCCCATCTTTATCGCAGGGGATCGCATCCCCCTTGGCGCAGGGGGGCACCAACCCAATTGCACAGCCCGCTGCGGCATTAAACTGCCTGGTGTACGTCTTTGGCCATGCACTGAGACTCCTGCATCCCTTTATGCCCTTTATTACCGAGGAACTCTGGAGCGTCTACTGCCATAACGGCAAGTCCATCTCAATGACCACCTATCCCCAAGACCTTGTCTCAGACCAGGAGGCAGAAGACAGGATGCAGTACATCATAGATTGCATCAGCGGCATACGCTCCATTAGAGGGGAACTCAACATATCTCCCTCCAAACCCCTCAATGCCATAATCAAGACCTACACCCATGCAGCCAAGCGCAATCTCGCCCAAAACTACGATTACATCAAAAATATCGCACGACTTGAAACCCTTGAGATATCGGATGTCGCAGAAAAACCAAAGGGAGCGGCAGTCTCCGTTAAAACCGACATGGAGATATACATACCGCTCAGTGGTCTGTTCAACGTAAAGACGGAGTTAGAAAGACTCGACAAAGAACTCAAAAAGACCAACGACTCTATCACGCAAACAAACAAGAAGCTCCGCAATGAGGACTTCATTGCCAATGCCCCCAAGTCCGTTGTTGAAAAGGAAAAGGAACGCCACGAAGAGCTTGTCTCAAGGCTGGACAAGATCACGGCCAACATCAAAAACATGAAAGAGCTGGAGGTTTGACATTGTCTTACAGTTTTCCCAACAGTGTAGTGGACTTCATACGTTCCGCCCTGACCGAGGACATAGGACATGGCGATATCACGACGTCCCTGACGGTGGATGCGGGGGCCATTGCCGAGGCCAATGTCATAACGAAGGAGGCGTTAGTGCTTGCGGGTTTACCGTTTTTTGCCCTGGTTTTTGAGCTGGTGGGGCGTGGAGTAGGGCGTGGCGTAGAGGTGCGTACTCTTAGAGAGGATGGCACGGTGTTGGTCAAGGGGGATAAGATAGCACGGGTATCTGGCAGCACGCGGTCGTTGCTGATGGGTGAGCGTGTGGCGCTGAACATCCTGCAACGGCTGTCTGGAATTGCCACCCTGACACACAGCTTTGTCAACAAGGTCAGGGACCTGCCCGTCAAGGTGGTGGATACCCGCAAGACCACCCCCAACATGCGTTACATGGAAAAATATGCCGTGCGTGTAGGCGGTGGAGGCAACCACAGGTTTGGTTTGTACGATTGTGTGCTCATCAAGGACAACCACATCAAGGCGGCAGGCGGCATCACAAAGGCGGTGGAGAGGGTCAGGCGGGGGGTGCCGTTTCTGATGAAGGTGGAGGTGGAGGTGGGCAACATGGAGCAGCTCAGAGAGGCCCTGAAGGCAGGCATTGACGTTGTGATGCTTGACAACATGAGCATCGACGAAATGACACAGGCCGTAGCGCTCGTCAATAAGAGGGTCACAGTGGAGGCCTCCGGTAACGTGACCCTTGACAACATCAGACAGATCGCCCTTACCGGCGTCGATATCATATCATCCGGATACCTCACGCACTCCGCACAAGCCGCCGATATCAGCATGAAAATAATATAACGGTAAATGCAAACGGCAAAGAAAAAGGGTAATAGTTCACACCCCTAAGAAGAAGAAAAGAAAGGGGCGGCTCCGCCCCCCTTCAGAACCCCCTGCAAGGGGGCCAGCCCCCTTGACCCCGTAATCATTGCTCCTGTTACATATTCATGTCAATGAAAATCACAGCAACGCAGATATCTCAATGGGCGGAAACAAAGGATGCTCAAAATGAATTACCCAGACTGATTAGGCGACTAATCCATGCAAGCACTAAAGAAGGTACCTTAGATGATATAGACTTTCCATCGGGAGACTCAACAAGTAAACCTGGGTGTGATGGGAAAGTTGTTGCTAAAGAGTCATCTACGTGGGTGCCAGAAGGTGCGTCCTGTTGGGAGCTTAGTTGTAGAGATGATGTGATGACAAAAGCAAATGAGGATTATATACCAAGAAGCAAAAAGTTTGCAAAAAAACTATTGACAGAGAGGGTATAGTTATTGTATAAAAGATTATGAGAGATTTTTTAGATAAAGAAGAGCGTGCAGTATTAATAGAGGCACATAGAGCTGAACGTGAAAAGAAGCTGGCATACAGGATAAATGCAATATTATTATTAGACGAGGGGTATGAATACTCAGAGGTTTCCCAAATATTATTTTTAGATAATACTACGATAAGGCGTTACGAAAAAGAATATAAAGACGGTGGTTTAGATGAGCTTCTTACAGATAAATATAAAGGTGGTGGATAGACTTGTCAGAGAACTCCTTAAAGACGCTGATCGTAACAGATGGCTTTCACTTGCTTCCTTATTGCCGATGTTGGCTGAGGTATCACCGGAAGAGTTCATCGGGGCTGTTGAGGGTAGTTTACGAAAGCCAGACCAATCCGTTACTTGCTTATTAAAAGAGACCAGCGGTAATACGTTCACGGGACAATGCTACCATGCCGGGTTACTGTGGGCACTGGAAACCCTTGCCTGGTCACCTGACTGGTTATCGCGTATTTCAATAATCCTTGCTAAGTTAGCACATGTTGAAATCAAAGGCAACTACGGAAATACTCCATTATCAAGTTTAGTGAATTTCTACAGGCCGTGGTTTCCCCAAACATCAGTAGATAAAGAATACAGGATAAGCGCATTAAAACGTTTAGTCACGGATGAACCCGACGTTGCCTTCGAGCTTCTATACCAACTTATCCCCAACAGATTAGGTCATGCAATGGAGCATCAACAAAATCTCGAATTTCTTTTTGACTCTACCCTCGTGTGCAAAAACATGGGACAACGTTAAGTCTTTCGGTGAGGAAGTTGAAGACAAATATTGGAAGACAATAAATCCAAACATCTGTCAAGCAGATATCAAAGAGGAAAGAGACTATATTATTGCTCGTCTATTGGAAGTTACCAGACCTGTAAGTGCACTCAACTTCTGTCGTTCTGATGTTAAAAAAGTCAGCCCAAATTTATTGGCTGAGATGTTAGAGGGAATGCTTGCAGGTAAAGAACCCGACGTAAGACTTTGGGAGCATTGGGATATAGGAAAAGCCATAGAACATTTGGAGGCTTCGCTGTCTGATAAGGATAGATTGATAAAACTTGAATTTTGGTTAACTCCATTTTTATGCTACGGCGAAGACTGTAAAACTAAATTCCTTCATAAGGAAATAATGAATGATCCGTCTTTGTTTTGTGAGTTAATCTGTATCCTGTACAAATCTAAAGACGGTGAACGAGAAGAAGAGGTTACAGAAGGACAAAAAAATATGGCACGTATAACGTATCGAATTCTTGAGAGTTGCCGCACACAGCCAGGCACATTACCTGATGGAACTATTGACCCTTTGCGGTTTGCAGAGTTTATAGCGGAAGTTCCAGAACTTACAAGGTAAAATAGTGCTGTAGAAGGTTGAATATATTGGTAATACGCAAAAAGGGCAGCAAAAAATTCGTGCCTACATTTTATTTATGGCAT
>NZ_JABXWD010000128.1 GCF_019173545.1 Candidatus Magnetobacterium casense
TAAGCGAAATCGTCTTTAATGCGGATTTTATTAAAGATACCAGCCAGGCTATACTCGATGATCATGACTGCCTGCACGTTTTTGTATAAATAAATGGGCACTATATATACCAGATTATTATTGCCGGAGAGATAAAATCTTGGTTCCCCAACAGCCATGGCCATTTTCAGATGTATTACGTTTGAATAATCAGGCGGATTCTTCGACGTTGAATAAATGATGCTTCTGTCAAGACGCACCATGGTTACAGACTGGATATCTGTTGTTACAAAACTGTCAAGTAATTTTGGCATAGATTCCGATCTGATCTTGTTATAGACAATGAATCCCAGGAAAACGGGACTGCGGCTGAAATTCTGAACGTTCTCAAAGGCATATAACAGGCGTTGTTCAAGATTCTCCATACAATTTTCACTATGCAACAGCAGGTACTTGTTTAAGTTGGATGTGAGGGTTCTCTGCAGTAAAATGGCAACCACAATGGTAATAAAAAACAGCAAACCTGCCATAACAATTATATGTTGTTGCAAGAGGCGCTTTTTCAGACTCTTCACGGGAAGTTGTGCAATCACCTTGACCTCTTGTCAATTGGCACTATGATGCCATGTCGGTCATATTTAGCCATAAAGTAGTCATTGATATCGAGGGCGTCATGTCTTGTCTTTGTAAATGGCGGTGAGTATGTCTTTACCAGTCCGTGGTAGGTTTTAATATTTTCCAGAGAGTTACGTATGGCTGGGCGGTCAAAGGTTCCGGCGTCATTGATCGCCATTACCAAGAGATTTACAAGGTCATAGGCCTGTGCCGTTGCTGCCGGTACGGGTATTTCCTGCGCCGTGCTGACGTGGTAGGTATCAAGATACTGTCTGAGCACTCTCCTAGTCAGTTCATCATCAGGATTTAAGAAAGAAGAAAATGTCTGTATGAAACTTAAATTCACGCCTTTTAACTGTTCCGGTATATATCCCCCGGTGATAAAAGCCATATGTGACAGCAGCGGTATTTTCCTTTTCAGCAGTGCCAGGGCTTTCATAATTGCCGTCCTGTCAAAGGCAGTTCCTATCACTATCAATACCTCGGCGTCAGAATCCTCGATATTATAAGCTTGTTGTCGCACATCCTCCTCTCCCATGTTAAAGAACTCTACCGCAGATGGTGTCAAATTACTTTCACGGAGAGAGTTTGACATGATTCTTCCATTTTCTTTACCCCACTCGTTATTGACCAGTAGAAAGGCTATTTTTTCAGACTTTTTCAATGCCTGTTGTATAAGAAAATGCCCCGCCTTTTCGTCATTGATGGAGACCCTGAATACGTAATTGGGGTTATATGAATTATTGGTGATCTTGTCTGAGGCAGCCCATGGAACAAGGTATATGAGCTTTTCCTTATGTATAAGCTCAATGTCGCTCATAATCAGCATACCGTGGATTCCGCCCATTATAGCTACCAGGTTTTTCATCTTGCTAAGAGACCTTACGTTTTTCTCACTGAGGTCAGAGGACACCTTATGGTCCATCACCACGATGGCCAGCTTCCTGCCGAGTACCCCGCCTCGTGCATTGATCTCCTCCACGGCAAGCTCCATCCCACGCCTTATGGCCATGCCTGTAGTGGCAGCAGCCATGCTCATGTCAGCATTGAGGCCGATTATGATATCATTATCGTTTTCGTAGTTGTACTTTTGTTTTAGATACGCCAGTGTAAGGTCGATGATATCTTGTCCTGCGATAGTCCTGTATTTATCGATTATATGTTTGGTTGCATTCTGAAATTGCCGCAGTTGCCGGTCGTTGAGATATATGACATTAACGCCTGCTTCTTTTATGGCCTTTATGTAGTCCTGTTCCTGTTTGGCGATCAATTCCCTTTCAAACGCTCTCAACTCCCTGGCTGTTATCATGAGGGTCTGCACGATGTCGTCAGGCAGGGAGCTGAGGGTTTTTTGGCTAAAGCAAAACACGTAGGCCATATATGCGTGATTGCTTATTATCAGGTTAGACTGAACCTCATAGAACTTAAACCCGTAGATTGCGGCGATAGAGTTCTCCTGGGCATCTATTTCCCTGTTTTTGAGGGCATCATATGCCTTGTACAAGTCTATCGGGACAGGCTTTGCCCCAAGGGCAATGAACTGATCCGACACCACTTCGTTCTTGATTATGCGGACATTCATACCGTCTAAGTCCTGCGGGGAGTACACGGGTCTGTTTGCGGTGAATTGCTTAAACCCGTTACCCCAAAACGCTGCCCCAACAAGCCCCTCCTGCTTTAACCTCTCCAGCAACAGGGCGCCGGGTTGACCATCCAGCATTGCGTAGGCATCCTCGATCCTCGGAAACAGAAACGGGATGTCCGTGTACTGCATAGCCGGCATGATCACACTTAACTTGGCCGCCGGGGAAATCAGTATATCCAGCTGACCGTTTACTGCCATTTCGATCATCCTGTAGTCGTCCCCAAGCTGTTGGGCTGGGGATATGTTGATTTTAACTCGTCCGTTGGTCTTGTCCCTGACGGTATCGGCAAATCTCTGCGCAGCTATGTACATGGCAGTGCCTGGGGGCATGTTATGGCCAAGACTCAATTCATAGACCTTCGCAGCCCTATCACCAACGACAGACTTAGAAGCATAAAGATAAAACAACACGCCAACTGCAACACATAAAACGATGACGCCAACTATCACATACCGTCTGTTGATAGCCTTGACAACGTTATCCTTCATACACGCCTCCTGATGCTCCTCATGCACATGCACTGCATCCGCCTCAAGTATTGTTTTTATTTTTCAGAACTAAATATTTATTATGGTAGCATAAAGAAAACTAATTCCACAATTAACGCATCTTCTTTATATTTCACGGTAAAAGAAAAAAGGAGGGCGGCTCCGCCCCCTCCTCAGACCTCCCCCGCAAGGGGGCCAGCCCCCTTGACCCCTTCCTGCGCAGGCTTGATCGGTAGTGTATTTTAATTTTACCCTGGATTTTTAAGAGGACACCAATTAACCGTGGTCTATTACCTGCTGTTGTACTTTTGTCTGAGATACTCCTGTGTCATAGCGATGACATCTTCCCCTGCGATAGTCCTGTAATCATTGACGATATGGCTGGTGGCCTTTTTAAATTCATTGCTCTGTTGTTCGTTCAGGTATATAATATTAACGCCTTTGTCTTTCATCAACGTAATGTATTCCTCCTCCTGTCTGGCGACCAAGTCTCTTTCAAACGGTGTCAACTCCTTCGCCGTTGTTATGAGAATTTGCACAATATCGTCGGGTAGGATTTCCAGCACTTTTTTGCTAAAGCAAAACACGTAACCCCGATATGCGTGATTACTTATTGTCAGGTTTGATGCAACCTCATAGAGTTTAAGGGCGTACACGTCGGCAACAGAGCTCTCCTGAGCATCGATAACCCTGTTCTTTAATGCCTCATATACCTTATCCACGTCTATCGGGACAGGTTTTGCACCAAAGGCAGTAAACATATCCGTTGTGATGTTGTTATTTTTCACACGCACCTTCATACCGACGAAGTCCTTTGGGGAGTGCACGGGTCTGGTTGTTATGAATTGCTTAAAACCGTTGCCCCAAAACGCCGCACCAATAAGTCCCTTCTTGCTGAGGTCCTCCATCAGCAGCGTGCCTGGTCTGCCATCCAGCATTGCATAGGCATCCTCAAGCCGTGCAAACAAAAACGGGATGTCAGCGTACTGCATGGCCGGAAGTATCACGCTCACTTTGGTTGTCGGAGAGATCAGGATATCCAGTTGGCCATCTAATACCATTGAGATCATTGCGTAGTCGTCGTGTAGCTGTTGGGGCGGGGAGATGTTGATATTGACGCCCCCGTTGGTCTTGTCCCTGACGGTATCGGCAAATTTCTGTGCGGCGATGCCAATGGCGCTTCCTGGTGGCATGTTATGGGCAAGGTTCAACTCATAGACCTTCGCATCCTTGGCCTTGACAGTCTTAGCACCGGACTTAACGGAGGGATAGAGGTAAAACAGCGCCCCCACCGTAATACATAAAACGATGGCGGCAACAAACACGTACCGTCTGTTGGTAGTCTTGACAACTTTATCCTGCATACACGGCTCCTTAGCGATACGGATTAAAAAGTCTTGGTCAACTCTGTGAGGTAGTCTTTTAACATAGCGGAGAACTCGGGGCGTTTCAACGAAAGGCTGATTGTGGCCTGCAGGAAGCCAAACTTATCTCCGGCATCGTAACGCCTGCCTTTAAAGAGGTATCCGTAGATTGGTCGCTTTTCCAGTAGCAGACTAAGGGCGTCGGTCAACTGGTACTCGCCGCCGGAGCCTGGTTGGATGGTCTCCAGCACGCCAAAGATATCGTTGGTCAGTATGTACCTGCCGATGACTGCGTAGTTGGAAGGGGCTTCTTCGATCCTGGGTTTTTCCACGAGTCGGTTAATCCGGATTACGTTGTCGCCAATGTCCTCACCGGCAATGATGCCGTACTTGGAGACATCGCTGTTGGGTACCTGCTGGAGGGCGATCACGGGGGAACGATATTTGGCATAGAGTTTTATCATGTCGCATAACAGTGTATCATCGGGGTCTATGATGTCGTCGCCCAACAGTACGGCAAATGCTTCGTCACTGACATAGGGTTTTGAGCACAGGATCGCGTGTCCAAGGCCGAGGGGTTTGCTCTGTCTGATGAAGGCAAAGCTCAGGTTGCTGTGCTGGTTGATCTCATCCAGGAGGGTATGCAGGCCCTTTTGACGAAGCAACTCATCAAGCTCAAAGGAGTAATCAAAGTGGTCTTCTATCGCCCTTTTGTTCTTACCTGTGATGATGATAAACTCGTCGATGCCATACCTCTCACACTCCTCCACCGAGTACTGGATCAGAGGTTTATCGACAATGGGGAGCATCTCCTTGGGCGATGCCTTGGTGACAGGTAGAAACCTTGTTCCCAATCCAGCCGCCGGTAATATGGCCTTCTTTATCACTGCAAAAGTATAGCAGACAACTTCATAAATTGTAAACAGTTTTTTTGTCCGTTCAAGAATTTTCTTACCGTAAAACCTCCATGTCTTTACAGACACAACAACCAAGTCACAAAAACATCTCACAGCACAGTTGTCAGGCGGCCATGGAACATGCTATTGTATATGTATCAGGCATATAGTGAGGTATACAATACGATGCAGATGATACTGGAATCACGGGTTGACCGATTAGAAAACCTCATGGCGGAGGTGATCGGACTGTGCAGGGACTTGAAGACCGAAGCCGCAGAGCGCGATCGGCGGGATGTTGAGCGTGACCGGCGTTTTGAGGAATACATTCGGCAGGAAAAAGAGGAGATGGATGTCTTTCGTCAAGAAATGATGGCAATGAAGATTGTTACTGATGCTCGGTTTGAAGAGCGTGACCGGAAGTTCGAGGAATGGCTTAAACAGAATAAAGAAGCGCAGCAAGAGCAAGCTCGGAAGGATAAGGAAGAAAGGGAGAAAGAGCGCAAGGAATTAGTGGCAATGATTAATAAGTCAAATGCAGAGAATTCTCAACTACTCGGTGTCCTCGTTGAGAACATAATAGCGCCTGGAGCGAAGCCTTTGGTAAGGCAATATTTCAAATGTGAGCCTATTGACTTTCGTGTAAGAGCCATGAAAAGGAAAGGTGCCAATAACTGCGAGGTTGACATCCTGGTCATCTGTGAGGACAAGGCCTTCATGATAGAGGTCAAATCCAAGCCTGATGGCCGTGATGTAAAGAAAATACTGGACAAGGCAGAGACACTATCGACATTTTTCAGCGAATGTGCTGATAAACCAATAATCCCGATGCTGGCAAGCACACTTGTTGATGACAATATCATAACCATTGCGACGAGAAAAGGACTATACGTTGTTGCATACAGACAATGGGAATACCTGGACATCCTTAACTTCGATGCGCTAAATAAAAAAGACACCTCTGCCTGAGCTAAAGCCTTAAACAGTCAGTTAGTCTCATGCCCCTGGTGACCCTGAACGGCATTACTGTTATGTTTAAAGAGAGGGCAATCTATGAGTAGCAGACAGTCCGTAAAGCATTTATACGTAGTTTCCACGATAACCTGACATTTCTATTTTGCTGTGACATGCATGAGGTGTGTGTGGATGATTTCTATTGGATTAAATACAAGATAATGGCATTTTACGGGGTCAAGGGGACTTCTTCGTGCCCGGGGTGGCTCACCCCTCCCCTTGCGGGGGGTTCTGAAGGGGGCCAGGAGCGCATTGAGCCGGGGGTCGCTGACCCCTCCTGGAGCGACAAAGAAGCGGAGCCGCCCCTTTCTTTCTTGTATTGCACACAATCGAAACGCGCTATACCTGTGTAATATGGCATTGTTGCTGTGCGTGAGCAACGTGACCACGTTTGAATGGAGTGCTACCGAGGGGGCAACGTCCCCGACTCAAGAGTTGTTGCCGGGGCCGGTGACCTTGCCGTGACGCATTTCGATGATGCGACTTACAAATGGGTTGTCATAGACTATGGCGTCGTGCGAGGCAATGATGATGGTCTTGCCCTGTTGGCACAGGCGCCTGAGGATGTCAATGAGGTCCTCGGAGAGCTTTGAATCCAGATGTGCGGTTGGCTCATCGGCGAGCAGCATTTCGGGGTCGTTGATCAACGCACGGGCAATGGCCACGCGCTGCCTCTCTCCGCCGGAGAGTCGTGTCACCTCGGTGTTTATCTTGTGCCGGATGTCGAGGTCGGTGAGTATCCTGTGCAGACGCTCCTTCATCACGGTCAGGGGAACAGTTGTGGGATACAGCGGCAGACAGACGTTTTCCCTGACACTTATGCCCGGAATCAGGTTAAAGTGCTGGAAGATAAACCCAAAGGTCTTGCGTCTGATCTGCGTCAGAAACCGCTCGGGGAGTTTTACCACGTCCCTGCCGTTGATGAGCACCTTACCCTGCGTTGGCCGGATCATGCACCCGATGATGCCCAACAGCGTGGTCTTGCCTGAACCGCTTGGCCCCTTGAGAACGACCATCTCCGCACTGCCCGTCTCAAGGCTGACATCACTGAGCGCCAACATCTCATCGGGCATCCCGGCGTTGTAGACCTTGGATATACCTTCAACCGTTACCATTGCCTTCTACGTCCTCATGATCGTATCGGGGTCGGCTATGGCGGCCTTCCACGAGGGGATTATCGTACTGGCCAGATATGGTACGACGGTCAGGAAAAAAATAACGACCACCTGGTATATATCAATGTATGGTATGGGGTCAAAGGGTGGCAGCATCACCGACCATCCCTTGAGGAAGGGTTCAAAGATAGTTCCGCCGAAGTAAAACACGTGCACGTAGCCCAAGCTCACACCGCCGAGAAAAGACGTGAAGGATACGACCATCGCCTCCCAGAACTTGAGGGTCAGGACGTCCGAGGTTTCCCAGCCGATGGCCTTGAGTATGCCTATTTCCTGTCGTTCTTCGGCGCTGAGGCCGGTTGCCTTGTCCCAGGCGAAGATGAAAAACGCCAGCAGGGTTGCGCAAAATATCAACAATGCCATCCCACCGCGCCAGTTGAAGACGTTTTCGTAGGTGCGCAGTATCTCCGAACGAGTGATGGGTCTGGTGTCAGGCAGCGTGCGTCTGATCTTGTTTGCAATGGTATCGATCTCATGTTCGTTGCTGACGCTGACCATGAGGTCTGTTGCCTTATCGTTGTCCATGGCAAAGAATCTCATGAAGTCGTTCTTGTCCAGGACAACGAGGTCATTGGTCAGGACGCTGGAGTTGGCCGTGAAGATGCCAACGACATCGAGCATCAGTTTTTGTTCCGAGCCAAGCGTAAAGAATATGGCGTCGTTGATGTCGAGCTGTCTGGCCTGTGCAACGCCCTTGCCCACGGCGCACTGACCTTCCTGTGGCATTGTTCCGGTCAGGAGGTTGAGATTGGTGTTGATGGTGGTTCGTGCCATGATTGTGTAGTTTCCGCCGGTGAGGGAGTCATAGTAGTATCCCCAGTAGCGTGGTTGTACTGCCGCTACGCCGGGAATGGCCTCTATCAGACCGACATACTTCAGCGGGATCAGGTCATGTCTGCCACCGGAGAGACGCTGCACGATCAACTCGGGGGCATCTGTAAAGACATTCAGGGCTTCGTTCTTGAGCGAATGTGTCAGAAACATCACCGATGACAGCACACTCACCAGCAGGGCATAGATCAGAGACAGTGCAAAGTTCTTGTACTTGCGTCTGAGCAGGCTTGACAGGGCGTATTCAAGGAGTCGGTAGTGTTTTCTCATAACCTCGGATGTCTCAGGATGTCAGGGGGGTCAACAATGGAACCTGCGGGGAAGTGATCAAAGGCCGACGGGAAGTCCTGAAAAGGCGTAAATATGTCGGCCTGTGAGAGGTGTCTTGTATAACGCGCCTCCGTAAACAGGGCAAAATCGGTCAGTGTTAGCTCTTTGACCAGTTGTCGTTTCCCATAGACCTCACGCTGCCTCAGATTAACCATGAATTGCGAATGCAGGTACAGCATGAGCAGTAGCACGGTTTCCAGCGTCAGAAACCACAAAAACACTTTAGCCTTAATCATTGGCTTATAGTCTTAGTTGCCCTTATGTTTGCGGGGCATTTCCCCGGCCAGGTCTTCGGGTTTGATGTCGGCGAACTTCACGGACACTGCACCCTTATGGTCCACCATGAAGGTCTTGACCTTGTCGTCATTGACGGGGACATACTCCTTACCCATTGGGCCCATGACGTCGCTGCCTGTGACAAAGGTTATGTCCTGTGCCTTTACCGGTTTAGCGTTATAGTACTCGGTCACGTAGATGTCCGATATATCGGCCTGGGTCTTGTCCTTATTATACTTGGCCATGTTGTGGTAGTACTTGAGCATGTCCTTTGGACCATCGAACATAGCATAAGAACCGTCCTTGAAGATTATCTGCGCAACCCACTGAGGGAAAGGATGCACAACCATCCCACACACTTGGCACTTATCCTTTGTGTTGGGCTTTAGCGCCTCTGCTGCATAACCCGTTGCCACCGGCAAAAGAAACATCACTAAGATGAGCAATGCCGCTGTTGATTGTTTTCTCATTAGAGAGACCTCCTGTTTTTTTGACTTTAGTATAACATGTACCTGATAAAAAAAAACAGGGAGCGAATTGCCGTATCCTCTTAAAAAAGCATGGTAAAATGGGGTCAAGGGGACTGGTCCCCTTGCGGGGGGTTCTGAAGGGGGGCGGAGCCGCCCCTTTCTTTCTTGCCTTAAAGTATA
>NZ_JABXWD010000129.1 GCF_019173545.1 Candidatus Magnetobacterium casense
CCCCTACAAGAAGGGCGGCTCCGCCCCCTCCTTGACCTCCCCTGCAAGGGGACCAGTCCCCTTGACCCCGTTTATCTTACCCACCAAAAGTTTATGCACCCGTGCATAAGAGCAATAGGGTGCATTTAAAATCCAGTGTCATTTAGTGTATAATGATGTTGCTGTGGATAACAAGTTTTACCCTGTTGGAGTTCTCTGCCACGAGCTGGAGAAAAGAAGGGCGATGTCAGAGAAGATCGTCTTTACAAACGGTTGCTTTGACATCCTCCATGCAGGACATATCAGGTATCTGTATCAGGCCAGGGCATTTGGCGACGTGCTTGTCGTTGCGATTAACTCTGACGCCTCCGTAGGCAGACTAAAGCCCGGCAGACCAATCGTGTCACAGGCGGAGAGGGCAGAGGTCCTGGGCGCCCTGATGATGGTTGACTATGTAACAATCTTTGACGAAGATACCCCATACGAAATCATCAGGGCGCTAAGGCCACACGTGCTCGTCAAGGGCGGCGACTGGAAAATCCAGGACATCATAGGGGCAGACCTCGTACCGGAGGTGCATAGCGTCACATACGTCGGCGGCATGTCTACCACAAACATTATAAATAAAATCAGGGAACGTACAACCTGAACCAACAGCTCATAACAGGTTGAGAAGCCTTCCTCGTTTACAATCTTAATCTTTCAGGGAGAGCCAAAAATTATTTACACAAAAACATGTCGTTTTCTTGTACAATATATCCGTGGGTGTCACCGTATGAAGGCAGAGGGTAAAACCCTGAATCGGTACATGCGCCGGCTCTGCCTGTTGGCAGATACGGACAAATATTTGAGATTCCAACTTAGGTGTAATTATGGATAATACTAAACTCAACATGGTGTGTGGCTGGTGTAAGAAGATAAAGGCCGACGACGTCAAATGGCAGACCGTAGAGGAGTTCCTTGCCTCTGCCGGCCTTGGTGATTCCACGCATGGGATGTGCCCCGATTGCTCCGAAAAGATATTCCAGAAGCGCGTGTATCTTGAGAGCTACCAAAACATATGCAAGGTGATCAGCTCCAGCCTCTCTCTGGATGAGGTGTTGAACCTCATAGTGACAAACGTGGTAAAGGTCATGAACGTCAAGGCTTGTCTGCTGCGATTGATAAACAAGAAATCGAGGACGCTGGACGTTGCCGCCCACTTTGGCCTCAGCGACGAGTACGTCAACAAGGGGTCGGTCGGCATTGACAAAAGCGTGGAGGATGCGCTGTCGGGCAAGTCCGTGTCGGTATACGACATAACCCTCGATGCACACTCCAAGTACCACAAGGTGGCAGTGCAGGAAGGCATACGGAGCATCGTATCGATTCCGCTGAAGTTCAAAGACGAAATCATCGGTGTCCTGCGGATGTACATATCCGAGCCGCGCGACTACACCGAGGAAGACCTCAAGTTCGTCTCCGCCATCGCCGAACAGGCCGCCATCGCAATTATGAACGCAAAGGCATTTGAGACCATCGTCTCTCAGGAGAAGCGATACCTGAGCCTCTTCCAGGAGATATCCAGGACGGTCAGCTCCTCGCTCAACCTAGGCGAGGTCCTGGACATGATAGTACGGAAAATCCCTGAGGCTATGCAGGTAAAGGCCGCCACTATCAAACTCGTTGACGATAAATCAAAAAAGATAAAGATGGCCGCCTCCTTTGGCCTCAGCGATAACTTCCTGGCAAAGGACCCCGTCACGGAGGGCATAAATATTTCGGAGGCCCTCAGCCACATATACCAGCAGACCTCGTCTCTGCCCTTTCTCAAGGAAAAGGACATGCATCTGCTTGACGGCCTGAGCTATATCCCTGAGACCATCTACGACGCCACAACAGACCCCAGGATACTGAACAGGAAAGACATGATCGATGAGGGCATAAAGAGTATCCTCACCGTGCCCATAATAGTCCGGCACAAGTTAATAGGCGTCCTGAAGCTCTTTTCGGGCTGGTACAGGAACTTTACCCAACAGGAGATAGATTTCTCTGCCTCCCTGGCTGCCCAGTGCGGCATAGCCATAGAAAACGCCCGCATGTATGAACAGCGATACGTAGAGCTGACATACCTCAAGACCCTGCAGGAGACCACAAAACTCCTGAGCAAGACAACGGACTTCCACGAGGTACTGCAACTGATCGTGCGCAAACTCCCTGAGATAATGCACACCAAGGCGGCTACCATCAGACTCATCAATCCCGATACCAGGCAGTTGGAACTGATGGCCTCCTCCGGCCTTAGCAGGGACTACCTCGACAGGGGCAGCGTGGCCTTTGAGGCGAGCGTACAGTTGGCCCTCAGCGGTAAACCAGTCGCCATCTATGACGCAACAAACGACCAACGCATCATCTATAACAAAGAGGCCGCAAAGGAAGGAATCAAGAGCATCCTCGTTGTCCCCATGATGCTCTATGACGAAATCATAGGCGTGCTTAGGCTGCTGACAGAGCAACACAGGGCCTTTACGCAGGATGAGATAGACTTTGCCATGGCCCTTGCAGAGGAAGCCGCTGTTGCAATTGAAAAGACCCGATTTCACAACAAGGCGGCTGCCATGAGATAATCACTATGATAACGCTGCTCAATAAAATAAGCACGTACCTGAGGATGATAAAGTTCTCCCACAGCATCTTTGCACTGCCGTTTGCCTTTACTGCGGCCATACTGGCGGCCAATGGATTGCCGTCCTTGAGGCAGGGACTGTGGATAGCCGTTGCCATGGTCGGTGCTCGCTCGGCTGCCATGGGACTCAACAGGGTTGTCGATAGAAAGATAGATGCCCTCAATCCGCGCACAAGCTCCAGGGAACTGCCCGCCGGTACCATCAGCGTTACGGATGCCAGGGTGTTTGTTGCCGTATCGACGGTGGTGTTTTTTGTTGCGGCATACATGTTAAACCCCCTGTGTTTTAAGCTGGCACCGTTGGCCATAGGGATTATATTTTTCTACTCCTACACAAAGCGGTTTACGTGGGTGTGTCATCTTGTCCTTGGGGTGGCCATTGCGTTGGCGCCTCTGGGGGCATGGATTGCCATAAAAGGTAACTTCTCATATCAGATACTGCCCCTTGTTGCTGCCGTTATCTTCTGGCTTGCGGGCTTTGACACCATCTATGGCCTCCAAGATACGGATTTCGATAGGTCTCACGGCCTGTACTCCATACCTCAGCGATTTGGTGTGCGTGCTGCCTTGAGCATTGCCAGGGGGTTTCATGTCCTGGCGTGGATGCTGTTGGTACTCACGGGGGGCGTCTTTGGCCTGGGTATTGTATACTATGCGGGCATGGTTGGCGTGGCGCTGTTCTTCTGGTATGAACACTCGATCATCAGCAAGGATGACTTGACCAGGATCAATGTAGCGTTCTTTAACGCAAATGGGTATATAAGCATGACGGTGTTTGTCTTTGTGCTGATGGAGAAGTCCTTGTAACGGACAAGAGACAACAGCGCTTAGATGTGCTGTTGCATGTGAAGAAAACATCACTATTATGTTATATTACAATGGTGGAAGAGTTCAGACTTGTCAGCGGGCTTCTGCCAACGGGAGATCAGCCCAGTGCCATAGACGAACTTGCCCGTGGGGTCGAGGGCGGTTGTGCGGCACAGGTGCTGTTGGGAGTCACGGGATCGGGCAAGACCTTTACCGTGGCCAACGTCATCAACAAAGTCAACAAGCCCACGCTCGTCATCGTACACAACAAGACCCTTGCCGCTCAACTGTATGGCGAATTCAAAGAGCTGTTCCCCGACAACGCCGTGGAATACTTCGTCAGCTTCTACGACTACTACCAGCCGGAGGCATACATCCCCACCACCGATACCTACATAGCAAAGGACTCGATGATCAACGAGGACATCGATAGACTCCGGCACTCAGCCACAATGGCCATCCTCGAAAGACGTGACACCATAGTCGTGGCCTCCGTCTCCTGCATATACGGCATTGGTTCACCCCAGGACTACCTAGGCATGCACTTGGTTATCAACGAAAACGACCGCATCGCCAGAAACGACCTCGTCGAAAAACTCACCGAACTACAGTACAATCGCACGGAATCCGACTTCAAACGAGGTACACTGCGCGTGCGCGGCGACATAGTAGAGGTCTTTCCGTCCTTTTGTCGCGACATGGCTATACGCATTGAGCTTTTCGGTGATGACGTCGAGGGCATATACGAGTTCGACCCACTGAGCGGACAACGCCTGCGACGCCTCCGCTTGGTGGCCATCTACCCAAACACCCACTGGATCACCCCGCGTTACAGGATCGAGGCCGCCCTTGAGGGGATCAAAAGCGAAATGCTCACCAGCGTTGAACACTTCCTCAGGGCCGGCAAGGTCATCGAGGCCAGACGCATAGAACAACGCACCATGTTTGATATGGAGATGCTCAGGGAGTTTGGTTTCTGCAACGGCATAGAGAACTACTCACGCCATCTCAGCGGCAGGGCGCCCGGACAACCACCCTTCAGCCTCATAGACTACTTTGGCGGGGACTTCCTGACCATCATAGACGAGTCCCACGTTACGGTGCCGCAGGTGCGGGGCATGTACGAAGGCGACAGGTCGCGCAAACAGACCCTCATCGACTACGGCTTCCGGCTGCCATCGGCCCTGGACAACCGCCCGCTGACGTATGCCGAGTTTGATGAGCGCATCAGAAAGGTCATATACGTCTCCGCCACCCCGGCAGAGTATGAGGTCAAAAAGTCCAGGGGCCGCATCGTTGAACAGATCATAAGGCCAACGGGCCTGCTTGACCCCGAAATGTTTGTCCGTCCGGTGGCAGGACAAGTCGATGACCTCGCCGCAGAGATAAGACAGACCACCCAACAGTCCCAACGCATACTGGTGACAACTCTTACCAAAAAGATGGCCGAAGGACTGGCCGATTACTACAACGAACTCGGCCTCAAGACCCGCTACCTGCACTCGGACATAGATACCCTGGACAGGGTCAAGATACTGCATGAATTGCGTCTGGGGGTCTTTGACGTCCTCATCGGGGTAAACCTCCTGCGCGAGGGGCTAGACCTCCCGGAGGTGTCACTGGTAGCCATCCTGGATGCCGATAAGGAGGGCTTTCTCAGAAGCGAACGCTCACTCATCCAAACGGCAGGACGCGCCGCACGAAACGTCAACGGCAAAGTCATCCTCTACGCCAACACAATCACCGGCTCCATGAGGCGTGCCATAGATGAAACCACCCGCCGACGCCAACTACAGTTGAACTACAACCAACGCATGGGTATCACCCCCACCACCGTCAAAAACAACATCAAAGACATCCTGGCCTCCATCTACGAGGCCGATTACTGGACAGTTCCCGCTACCACCGATGCCCCTGAGGCCACGCCCCTGGATGAACAGGCCATCCTGGCACTCCAGCAAGAGATGAGGGAGGCCGCCAAAAAGCTCGACTTCGAAAGGGCCGCCATCCTGCGTGACAAGATCAAAGAGGCCAGAGAACTAGCCCTGCGCATTGGACTGTCCTGAGTCCTTGCGGGGGAACCCTACTTACTTCTCAAAGCATATCTCTACAAAGAACGAGCCGGCCACCGTCTCAAAAGGCACTATGACAATAGGCCCCTTGGTCTTGTGTGAGACCATGTGACCCTTGCCCACAATGATTGACGGGATGGCCAGGTCAAACTTGTATCCCTGCTCAGAGAGCAGCTTCTTGGCCCCACCCGTTACCATATTGGTAATTTCACCCACGGTGTCTGCCACGTCATTGTTGATTGTGGTGAAGGTTTCTCCGAGCATCTGAGAGGCAATGTGCAGTATCGCAGGTTCCGTAAATGTTATAGCCAGAGACCCCTTGGTCTGCTGCCCTGCAAGACCTATCAACCCGGTGACATCACCCTTGGCTGACGCCTCCTGCTTCAGAAACGGTCTGCCAGGTTTGGCCTGGGTATTGGCCATCGTCGAAAGCACCTTGACAATACTCTCCAGAAATGGATTTACAAATTCTACTTTCATATGTCTTACCTCATTTTTATTTTTTATGCCTTAATATTATCATAACCAACACACTTTTTTGTAAAAATAAACCCATTAAGAAACTATACTTTCGCACTTTTTCCTAAACAGGCATTTTATGCGGCTTGAAAAATGGACTCCCGCTTTCGCGAGAATGACAGCAGATGGCGTCTTTGGCCCGTCCATGCCTGCCCCTGGCTCGAACAGGGGTCATTCCTGTGTAAACAGGAATCCAGAAACTGCGAAACCATAGTAAGAAAGATACTTTTTTATCAACATTGTTTGATATACTGAAATGACACAGGTTTTTTCAGGCATGATAATTGAGTGTGAAATATGGGGTCAAGGGGACTGGTCCCCTTGCAGGGGGTTCTGAAGGGGCCAGGTGCGACCTGGAGCGCCAAGAAGCGGAGCCGCCCCTTTCTTTCTTGTATGCAGGCAATTTTGATACCCGAAAAAACTCGAATCCGATCAGTATAGCAACTTAGTCTTAGTCGTCTCTACTTACCGGACTTTTCGATGGGTGCCTTTTCCGGGGCTGTCGCTGCCGGCTTTTCTCCCATAGGAGGCTCAGATTGGCCACTTGGCTTGGTTCCGGAGGCAGGTATAGAGATCGGTATACTTTGAACGGCCTGAGCGTTATCGCCCTGCGTGGGTTTTGGCGGTATGTATGGGGAATTCGGGTAGTTTTTCTCCAGCTCTTGCATCTTTTTCTTGCTTTCGTCGTCTTTACCCTGTTTTTTGAGTATCTCTGCCATCTGGTACAGGACTATGTCTTTGTATACGGGGGTGCGCAATCTCTCCATCTGCTGTAAGGTCTCAGTGGCCTTTTCAAGTTTACCGGCCCCCTTGTACAGTTCAAACAGCTTGTACAGCGACAGCGGGAGAATATCTTCGTTACCGGCGTATTGTTTGTTCAGTTCGATCAGGGTCTTTTCCGCCTCGTCCATCTTGCCCATCTCATAGTAGGCACTGGCTATGTAAAAGAGGCTCACCGGGGATTTACTTTTTTCGTAGGCCTTCTTGAACTCCTCAAGGGCCTTTTGATAGCGCTGCTCCTTTGGGGGTTCGTTTTTGGGATCGCTCTTTTGGTACATATTGTGGTATGTTGTATAGGCTATCAATTGTTGCGATAGTGCGGCCTTTTTGCTGAATGTGACGTATCCCCACACGGTTATCGACAGGATGACTATTGACACCAGCACAACCTCTGCTATCAACATCTCTTTCCTGTGGGTATCGTAAAATCCCCTGAATTTTTCAACTACACCTGCAAGTTCATTTTGAGGATCAACTTTCTTTACTACCTTTTTCTTGATCTGTTTTGGCATCTCTTCTTCTCCACTATTATCTATAGATTACATATAATCAGTCTCTATGCGTAGTATAGATTAACATTTATGAAAGGTTCTGTCAACGTATCAAAAATTCGGGCAATTGGCACGATTGAAATAAACTAAACGACAATGATACAATAATAATCGGGATTAAGGTAATAGCTTAAGATTAAAGCAACAAAGGAGGCCAATTGAAACCATACACACTTACGCTCAGGCAAGCGCAAGAGATGCTCTCCGGCAAAGAGCTAACCCCGGTTGAACTTGCCGATGCAGTGTTTGACAGAATAGAGGCAGTTGATAATAAGGTACATGCCTACGTCACGGTTACGAAAGCCACGGCCATTGAGCGTGCCAGGGCAACAGGGTCCGGGGCATTGGGCACTCCGGTGTCGGGCATCCCCCTTGCCATCAAGGACAACATCTGCACACGAGGCATCCGTACAACCTGCAGTTCAAAGATACTGGAGAACTTTGTCCCCCCCTATGAGAGCACGGTCACGGAGAAACTGGGCGACTACGTGCTGGTGGGCAAGACCAACCTCGACGAGTTTGCCATGGGGTCTTCGACGGAGAATTCGGCGTTTTTCACGACCCTCAACCCCTGGGCCACGGACAGGGCACCAGGGGGCAGCAGCGGCGGGTCCGCAGCGGCAGTGGCTGCCGATGAGTGCATTGCAGCCCTGGGGTCAGACACGGGGGGTTCCATCCGTCAGCCGGCGGCTTTTTGTGGCGTTGTCGGCCTCAAGCCAACCTACGGCAGGGTGTCACGCTATGGACTTGTGGCCTTTGCCTCTTCGCTCGATCAGATAGGACCTGTCACAAAGACCGTTGAGGATGCAGCCATCCTGCTCAACATGATTGCCGGCAGAGACCACAGGGACTCCACCTCCGCAGACGTTGAGGTGCCGGACTTTACCAAGGCCCTCGGGGGTAGTCTCAAGGGACTGAAGATCGGTATCCCCGATGAGTACTTCATCGACGGCATGGACAAGGAGGTTCACCAGTGCATACTAAAGGCCATTGACGAACTCAGCGCACAGGGCGCAACCCCTGTAAAAATAAATCTCCCCCATACCGGATATGCCGTTGCCACCTATTATGTACTTGCCACCTCCGAGGCCAGCTCAAACCTCGCACGCTACGACGGCGTCAAATACGGAGTCAGGGTCGATGGCGACAACCTCACAGAGATGTACTTCAAGACACGTGCAGCGGGCTTTGGCAAGGAGGTCAAGCGCCGAATCATGCTAGGCTCCTATGCCCTGTCATCGGGCTACTACGACGCATACTACAAAAAGGCACAGCAGGTAAGAACCCTTATCAAGCATGACTTCGAAGAAGCATTTAAAAAGGTGGACGTTATCGTTACGCCAACATCACCGACAACGGCCTTTAAGATCGGTGAAAAGGCAAACGACCCCCTACAGATGTATCTCAGCGACATATTCACCATTTCGGTAAACCTTGCCGGAGTGCCGGCCATATCCATCCCGGCAGGCTTTGACTCCGGGGGATTGCCCGTAGGACTTCAGCTCATCGGGAGGTTCTTTGACGAAGAGACACTCCTCAAGACCGCATACACATACGAAAGAGCTACCCCATGGCACACTAACAGACCAACCCTGTAGCCTACAAGAAAAAGTTCAAAAACAAAAAAGAAAGGGGCGGCTCTGCCCCCCTTCAGAACCCCCTGCAAGGGGGCCAGCCCCCTTGACCCCATTTTACCATGCCTTTTTAAGAGAACACCCTTCAATGACAATTGCAATTGTCACCTGTCTATGGTTTCGCACTTTCTGGATTCCTGCTTACGCAGGAATGACACAGATGGGCGCAAAATACCATTTCTTGTCATTCCCGTGAAAACGGGAATCCATTTTCAAAAAC
>NZ_JABXWD010000013.1 GCF_019173545.1 Candidatus Magnetobacterium casense
ATTTTTGACTTCAACATCTACTTTATCCATGTCGATGTTTAGTCCCTCCAACTTTGATTCTATTGCTCTTTGATTCATATATAACAGTCTATCACTTCTTGAGCTATTTCGCAATAATTATTTTTCTGCTGCCCCTCTACCATGCTTTTTAAAGAGGATACTTATTTAGTGATTCAGCACACTTGCCGATGCGCTTGTTCACTTAGTCCCATACAGACCTTTCCGATTATTATATCAACATTGCACGGATAATACAACCAAACCGAAAACTGGCGGCAGTGTTGACAGATATGCTCAGATGGCTTATCATTAACTATATGACAGACAATACTTATAACTTTTAGCATGAAAAATACCGGGAACACTGTTGCAACTGTTCTGAGGGTGTTGGTGGTAAGCGTGGTTGTTGTGGCGCTTTTTGCGTATCTGCTTTCCCTCGGCAGCGCTTCCCTGACGCCTGCGTTTCAGGACGTCAGAGATACCTACCAAAGTTCCAATGCCATCCTCCTGGACAGACACTCGGAGGGGTTGCACGAACTGCGCATCAACAAGCACGGCAGATACATGGATTGGACGCCGCTTAAAGACGTCTCCCCCGCCCTGCTCAGGGCCGTAATCAGGATTGAGGACAGGCGATTTTACAGCCACGGTGGCATCGACCTCTATGCCATAGCGAGCGTCCTCCTCAGCGGCAACATCAGGGGGGCCAGCACAATAACGATGCAACTGGCCGCCCTGCTCGACAAGCGCCTCAGACCAAAGGGGGTCAAGCGCAGTCTCAGGCAAAAGTGGCAACAGGCCCGCACTGCCCTGGAGCTTGAAAATAGCTGGTCCAAGCCACAGATACTCGAGGCATATCTCAACCTGGTGACGTTTCGCGGGGAACTCCGGGGGATAGACGCTGCAAGCAGGGCGCTCTTTGACAAATCCCCCGGAGGGCTTAACGAAATCGAATCACTCCTGCTGGCCACCCTGATCAGCGCCCCCAACGCCTCCGAAACCGCCCTGGCCAGGAGGGCATGTCTCTTTGCACCAACGATTGCAAAGGGTGTTTCGTGCGAGGATATCACGCAGTTGACCAAGAGGGTATTACGTCTGCCCTACCACATACGTCCAACCGTGGCCCTTGCCCCGCATGTTGCCAGGAAGCTCCTGAGCAAGGACGCAAGAAACGTCGTCTCCACCATCGATGCAAGGCTCCAGCGATTTGTTCTTGAGTCGCTCAACTACCACCTGGGTCTCCTGGCAAACCGAAATGTCCGGGATGGTGCCATCCTGGTTGTGGAGAACAAGACGGGTGATATCCTTGCCTACGCAGGCAACAGCGGGGCGGCTTCCAGTGCCCCATACGTTGATGGCATTGTTGCAAGGCGTCAGGCGGGGTCGTCGCTCAAACCGTTTCTGTACGAGCTGGCCATCGAAAGACGTCTGTTTACGGCTGCATCCCTCCTGGACGACTCCCCCGTGCTGATTCCGACGACATCAGGCGTCTACGTGCCCAAGAACTACGACAACGTCTACAGGGGGCACGTCAGCGTCAGGACCGCACTGTCCTCGTCGCTCAACATCCCCGCCGTGAGGACGCTGCAATTGGTAACGGTGGATGCCTTTTTAGACAGGCTCAGGGCATCGGGCATTGACAGTCTCAGCAAAGACGCAGATTTCTACGGTTTTTCACTGGCCCTTGGCTCGGCTGACGTTACCCTGTATGAGCTGGTAAATGCCTACAGGACGTTGGCCAACGGTGGGGTGTATACGTCGCTGAGGCTTACCGCTGACCAGGAGGCGGCTCAGGGCGCCAGACGTGTGGCGGATGCCGAGGCGGTTTTTATCGTGTCTGCCATACTCTCTGATCGCGGGGCGAGGGCTACAACGTTTGGACTGGAGAGTCCACTGGCCACGCGCTACTGGAGCGCTGTCAAAACCGGCACGAGCAAAGACATGCGCGACAACTGGTGCATTGGCTACTCCGACACCTATACGGTGGGCGTCTGGGTAGGCAACTTCTCCGGCGAACCCATGAGAGACGTCACGGGGATAACCGGTGCCGCCCCCGTATGGCTCGATGTCATGAACTACCTGCATCGGTTTACGTCGTCCCGCAATCCGCAGGCCCCGCCGGGTCTTTTGTTGCGGCACGTGCGCTTTGACAACGGCATCGATCCCGACAGAGACGAGTGGTTCATCAAGGGCACGGAGACCGCCTTGGTAGTCAGTCTGGCAGCGCAGAGGCAGCAGCCGCACATCGTATATCCCGTGGAGGGTACCATCATAAGCATTGACCCCGATATCCCGCACGATAACCAAATGGTAGCCTTTCGTTTTCAACCGGAGGCGGCCAGTTATCAGTGGGTGCTCAACGGCAAACGTATCGGCAATGTCGGCAGCCTCATGTGGTGGCGTCTGCAAAAGGGCAGCTTTACCCTCGCAATCGTGGACAAAAATGGTAGCGTTACAGATACGGTGAGCTTTCAGGTCAGGTGAAAAAGAAGGGCTTGTATTTCTATCATAGACCTCAGTATTTTGGATGTAAAGGTCTCACCGGACTTATGATAAGATACCGTCACCCTGCGACCATTGCTGTGTAGGTATTGTTGATGGCTACCTGTTTGATGACGCAGATAAAAGTAGGGCATTGACCAAATCTCCGGCTTTTAGGTTCCGCAGTTGCTTGTAATCAATGGGCATTGATTAGACGACAACGGCAACACGTATATCGGGTAATATTTCTACTGCTGCATCTTCGTTTTACGGAATGGGTTCGTTGTCTTCCGTCAATGTCCCAATCACCATTTTTACTACTTTCTTGATATTGCTGATAGCCTCTTGTCGGGTGTAGCCCCACGTGGCCGCCCCTTGCTTGTGCAAAGCCGGACAATAGGCAAACCATCGGTCTTCGTCCGGTTCAACTACTACGGTGAAGGTATAGACTCTGTGTTTGGTTAGATTAACCTCGCTATTTGTCATCACTATTATTGTAACTGATTGTTTTAATTTTTTTCCCTCCACCACTTGACAAGTTTCTCAGATGTAATGTTAGCATATCTGATATGGAAACTATATCTATGGATACTTTAACACATGAAGACACGCTTACAGCGAGTTCTCTCTATGAGATGGATTTTTATCAGTGGGCGTTTCATAATGCCGTTCTGTTGCGACAAGGCAGATTGACGGAAATAGACTTGGAAAATATAGCAGAGGAGCTGGAGAGCATGGGCAGGAGTGACAAAAGAGAAATAGCAAACCGGTTAGCGGTATTAATAATGCACCTGCTAAAATGGCAGTACCAACCAAAACGACGTTGTGAAAGCTGGCGTACAACAATAGGTAATCAAGTAATAGCGATTAAGCATCTGCTTGAGGACAGCCCAAGTTTAAACCATAACATAGATACTGTTGTAGCTAAAGAATTTATAACAGCTAAACGAATGTTTGAAAAAGAAACAGGAATTAGCGCCAAGGCATTACCTGAGACCTGTCTATACACCTTTGAACAATTAATGGATTATGATTTCTGGTCCGAATAGTCCGGATCAAAAAAAGACTTCCTCCACCACCTTGACAAATGCCTCCAATGTAGTGTTAACATATACAAGTATGGAGACTATATCTATGGAGGCTTTAACACATAAAGACACGCTCACAGCGAGTTCTCTCTATGAGATTGATTTTTACCAATGGGCGTTTCATAATGCCGACCTGTTGCGACAAGGCAGATTAACGGAAATAGACTTGGAAAATATAGCAGAGGAACTGGAAGATATGGCTAGAAGTAGCAAAAGAGAACTATTTAGCCGATTGGTGGTATTAATAATGCATCTGCTGAAATGGCAGTATCAGCCAAAGCGGCGTTGTGAAAGTTGGAGCACAACAATAGGCAATCAAAGAACTGACCTTGAACTTTTACTTGCGGACAATCCAAGCCTGAAAAATAATATAGAAACCGTTATAGATAAAGAATTTATAACAGCCAAACGAAGATTTGAAAAAGAAACAGGGATTAGCGCCAGGGTATTGCCTGAGACCTGTCTCTATACCTTTGAGCAATTAATGGATTATGATTTCTGGCCCGAAGAGTCCTTATAAATAGCCCAATTAAAAAAAATCTTCCTCCACCCCCTTGACAAATGTCTCAGCGGTAATGTTACCATATCTGATGGGGACATTATATCAACTTGAGCGAGGAAGTATAAAAAAGGCCAAAGGGCTTGGCACCCTTCACTCACTCACTCACTCACTCACTCACTCACTCACTCACTCACTCACTCAAATGAGCGGACTAATAGTTTAATAACTTACTTTACCATAACCAACCCTTCTATCTCTGTCCTTATGTCTTATTTCTTGCTGTGTGAATATTGCCTGATTGTCGCCTATGGCTATTCCCTTTATTTTAGCCGTTTACCGCAATCAACTAATCGAATAAGCAGGCCGGTTTTACCGGTCGTGCAGGGGACAAAATCAAGACGTAATTTGAGGAGGATGTATGTTTAATCGAAGTAACAACCGAAAAGAGCGAAAGTATCCCCGCTCTAAAAGAAGGTCGGACGTAAGTGTACTGCTTGCCCTGGTGATGGTTGCCGTGATCGGAGCCATGTGCCTTGCCGGAGCCGCCTACGCCGACCCTTTGGATACGTGGACAACAAGGGTTTCAGGGATTACGGCTACCCTACGCAGTATAGCCTATGGCAATGGCACTTTTGTGGCTGTAGGAGATAATAACACTATACTTACCTCAATGGATAATGGGGTTACATGGACATTAAGGAATTCAGGTACTACGAGTAGCCTGAGCTGTATAGCCTATAGTAATGGGACTTTTGTTGCTGTGGGTAATAGTGGTACGATACTCACTTCAACGGATAACGGGGTTACATGGACATTAAGGAATTCAGGTACTACGAGTGGCCTATCTGATATAGCCTATGGCAATGGGACATTTGTTGCTGTGGGTAATAGTGGTACGATACTCACTTCAACGGATAACGGGGTTACATGGGCATTAAGGAATTCAGGTACTACGAGTGACCTATGGGGTATAGCCTATGGCAATGGGACCTTTGTTTTTGTTGGGTATACTCATGATAACGCTGCATGCGTAGTAGTTACTACAATAATCGCCACATCAACAGATAATGGGGTTACGTGGACTTCAAGGACTTTAGGGACTACAAGTGCCCTATGGGGTATAGTCTATGGCAATGGGGTCTTTACAACTGTTGGGCCTTCCTCCGCTGTTAAATCTGGCGGTTGGTGTTTCTTTGGTGGGGGTGCAGCAATATTTACTTCTATGGACAATGGTGATACATGGGTTTCAAGGAATTCAGGAACTGATAACCATACTTATGATTATCTAAGTGGTATAGCCTATGGTAACGGGACTTTTGTGGCTGTAGGTCTTATCAATAATGGAATACTTACTTCAGCAGATAGTGGGACTACATGGACTTTAAGGGTTACAAATGTCTCATCTGCTCTATTTGGCATAATCTACGGCAATGGAACTTTTGCGACAGTGGGCTATAACGGTACGATACTCACCTCAACGGTTGGGGTTGGTCCCACGCCTACTCCGACACCGACGCAATACACCATAACCGCGTCAGTTGACTACGGTACGGGTTCGATCTCCTGCACACCTACCGTTGTAGATTCCGGAGGAACCAGCACATGTACAGTAACGCCAGGCTCCGGACAGATGCTCGTATCGCTTACCGATAACGGCACTAATGTAATCAATAAAGTAGTCGATCTCGTGTCGTACACAATCACGAATATCACGGCAAACCACACGATTGTTGCAACGTTCGCTACTACATCAGTTTGCACCAATGTGACAATAACCCCAACGAGCAAGAACTTCCCGGCATCCGGCGGCATTGGCAATGTGAGTGTAACTACAAACACCAACTGCTCATTCACGTTTTCAAGCGACGCCAGTTGGATAACCAACCTTTACGGCACTCCAGGTGAGGTCAACAACGACATAGCAAATTACACGATAAGTTACGCGGTAACCCCCAATACAGGCAGCCAACGCACCGGTATAATAACCATCTCCGGACAGACGTTTACCGTCACGCAGGATGGACAGGCAACCGATGTAACGCTTACGGTAGTCAAAGCCGGTGAAGGCAGCGGTGCTGTAACAATCACACCTCCAGGAATAGACTGTTCAATGAATACACCAAGCGCCGAGTGTCGTGTTCCCTTTGCGCAAGGCACATCTGTGACCCTGACCGCAGCGGCGGACACCGGTTCAACCTTCACTGGCTGGAGCGGCGACTGCTCCGGGACGACCTCAACATGCACGCTAACGATGTCGGCGGCCAAGAACGTTACGGCTACGTTTAATGCAGCACCCAAGCCCAAGCATACCACACATGACTTTGACGGCGACGGCAAGTCGGATATCTTGTGGCAGAATGTTTCAAATGGTGCTGTTGGTATGTGGTTTATGAATGGCCCTAGTATTGCTGATGGTAAAATTATTGTTCTGCAGAACTATACTGATTGGCAGATGGTTGATGTAGGCGATTTTGATGGCAATGGCAAGACAGATATCTTGTGGCAAAATGCATCAACTGGTCAACTCTATATATGGTTGATGGATGGTTCAACTATAATGCCAACATCAGGTTCACCTTCCATTATCCCTGACTTAGATTGGCAAATTGTTGGTATAGGTGATTTTGATGGAGACGGTGAGTCAGACATCTTGTGGCAGAATGGGTGGAATGGTGACGTTGCCATATGGTTTATGAATGGCACTAATATTGTTTTTGATAAAAGTAAAACCATTCAAATAGTAGATGATAGTGATTGGTGGATATATGCTGTAGGCGATTTTGATGGCAATGGCAAGTCAGATATATTGTGGCAAAATGCATCAACTGGTCAACTCTATATATGGTTGATGGATGGTTCAAACATAATGCCAACATCAGGTTCACCATTTACTGTATCTAATACAGACTGGCAGATTGTCGATGTGGGCGATTTTGATGGCGATGGCAAGTCAGACATACTGTGGCAAGATGCTGTAACAGGTGCTGTTGCTATATGGTTTATGAATGCCTCTAACATTACTTCTCCTAAAATAGTTGTTCCGAAAAACTATACTGATTGGCAAATTGTTGACGTAGGCGATTTCAATGGAGACGGTAAGTCAGACATCTTGTGGCGACAGGCATCAACTGGTCAGCTCTATATCTGGTTAATGGATGGTTCAAACATAATGCCAACATCAGGTTCACCCTCCATTATACCTGAATTAGATTGGCAGGTATTTGGATCATCAGTTCAAAATGGTGAAATTTGAAATAAGTGGACTAAATCTCATATTGATACTTAAGTATAAAAACATAAATAAGGAGGATATAGCATGTGTAGCATAGATAAATTGATGGTGATAGTATTTCTATTGTTGTCTCTCATATTAGCAAACAGTCAATCTTTTGGGCAAACAGGAGAGAAGAGATATTTGAAAGCAGTGAGTATAGATATACCTTATGGTACTGAAAACGGAAGTGTTGGTGCCCAGACTATAGGTAACGATGCTAAAATTGGTCCGGAATCTTTTTCGATTGATTCTGATGGAAGTGTTTATATTGCTGATACAGTGAATGGGCGCATTTTAGCGTTTTCTTCAAACGGGGACTATCAATACAAGATAGACATAAAGAAAGAGATAACAGTGTCTGATCTATCTATTGGTAAATCAGGTAATATCTTTATTTATGATGGTGTAACAAGAAAGCTACATCAATTAGTAGGTAGTCAGAATAAGAGAACTATTTCAAAGAATACTGTAAATGTCTCTTCATTACTTGATTCTTTGAATGTACAACAGAGCATAGGACCATTAAGAGCAGTAGGAGATGATATTTATATTAGTACAGGTGATCAGGATGATATTTTCATTGGAAAAATTGCAAGAGATCGTTTGTCTTCTCCTCAGTCTTTAAATGTGCCTGTTTCCGATAAAAAGGGGATCACAAGTCTAAATGGTAGAAGTTATTTTGTTGAACTTATAAGATGGGAAAAAGGATTTATTGACGTTAATGAAGGCACTGTCAATAGAACTTTTGAATTACCTTTAAGTGGAATAGTTTCTATTGAGTTTCTCCAAGAAGATATATATGGAGATTTTTATATACAAACAGAACGTATAAAAAACGATAGTATCATACTGGAGGTCCACCAATTCAGTAAGGAAGGCAAGCTGATTGAGACGCTAAAAATACCAGGCAATGAGTATTTTTATTGGACTGTAAAACTAGTTTCTGTCAGTGATAGAGGAGATATTTATCAGTTTATGCCTGGAAAAGATAAAGCAAAGTTAAATGTCTACAGAAAGCAATTGTCAACATCTCAACCTTCTGTTAGTGATGAACCAGAGGAGAGTATCCTATATGATTTAGTACAAGAAACTGAGACCAATTCAGAAAATGGATTATCTGAGGAGGTACAGACAAGATGGTCTGGTGATACTTGGAGTAATATGACACGATCAGAAATTAAAGATTTAGCCGGTAAAATGATTGATGTGAAGTGGGATTTAACTAATGTAGCGATTAGCAATTATATAAAAGGTTATCGTTATACCTTTCCTCTAGGCTCTTATATTGGGGAGGCATATACTCAAACTAATCCCCAACAATCAGTCGATGAGTTTTTAATTTCAATTGACGCAACAAATAATGGTCCCAAAACACCTAATCCGAAGGAAACTGGGTATGGTGCTGATTGTTCAGGTCTTGTTAGTCAAAGTTGGAGATTGCCTAAGAGACAAACTACAGTTACATTTCGTGACGACGTAGGCATAAAAAACTGTGGAGGTGAAGTATGTTTTTATTATCTAACCTCTACAGATGTATGCTCTATCAAAACAGATTGTCCCCCCCCTTCTTCCATTTTGCTTAAAACAGGTGATGCTCTAAATGCTGCTAACTGGCATATTATACTGTTTGGTAGATATCTAAGCAGCGGTAAGTTTGAATCTATGGAGGAAACGAGATATACGGCACAAAGAAAACAATGGCCTTGGAAAGACCTAGCGGCGGCAGGTGGTGCATATGCTCATGTAGCCTATAAGCCAATGCGTAGAAGTAGAATAACAGATGATAACTTTGGTGCCGGTAAAAGAATAAAGATATTCGCGTCTGGTGGGGCAACTCTAAGAAAAAAACCATGTACTGATAACGTTAAATGTGAAGCTGTTACCAAGGTGCCTAGTAATTCTAATGGTATCATACAGGCTGCCCCTTCTGGCTACCAATACCCATATGATTTTGATAAGTTTCGTTGGTGGTATATTAGATTTGATGGTGTACAAGAGCCTGGTTGGATGACTGAAGGCTATCTGTTTAAACCAGCCGATAGAGACTTTAATAGAGATGGCAAGTCAGACATACTGTGGCGCAGGACAAATGCAACTCAGCCTAAACAAGATATGCAAATCTGGTTTATGGACTATCCAAGGAGAGTTGAAGGTAAAGAAGACCTCTCGTCCACACCAGATAAAAGAAACCTGGACAGTAAAGGTCTTGAATGGCAGATCGCAGGTGTAGGCGATTTTAACGGTAATGGTGGTGGCGATATATTGTGGCGTAAAACAACCAACGGTGATTTAGCCATCCGGTTAATGGAACTTGCTAAATCAAAAGAAGAGGGTACACTTAACCCAAATGAGTCTAATTGGCAAGCCTCTGATTGGCAAGTTGCAGGTATAGGCGACTTTGACGGTAACGGTAAAAGCGACATCCTGCTACGTAATACATCTGGCGACTTGAAAATCTGGTTTATCGACGGTATAAAAAAAGTAAGCAGTGGCGATGTTAAACCAAACGACTCTACTTGGAATGGCACTAAATCTAACTGGCAGATTGCAGGTATAGGCGATTTTGATGGCGATGGCAAGAGCGATATACTCTTGCGTAATACATCTACTGGTGAGTTGCAAATCTGGTTAATGGATAAAGAAACTATAGTAAGAACTGGCTCGCCGTTTAATGGTAACGTTGGTTTTGTTTGGGAGATTAAAGGGATAGGTGATTTTGACGGTGATGGTAAAAGCGACATACTATGGAGAAACACAAATTCAGATACTGAAGACGAAAACAGCGGAAAGGTAGTTATCTGGTTAATGGACAGTACAGGCATAAAAGTAGGAGGAAATGATTCGCCTGGTAAAATTGGGCTTGATTTTCAAATTGCAGGTACAGGTGATTTTGACGGTGATGGTAAAAGCGACATCTTGTGGAGGAATACAGATCAAGGACACGATTGGGTGTCTATCTGGTTAATGGACGGTATAAAAAGAGCAAAGATAGTTCTCTTGCCTGGGAAATCTTCTGACTGGAATACTCAACCCTAATAGCAATAATTGCCACATCCCCCCGCAAGATGGGGTCAAGGGGTCAGCGAGGGGCGAGCCGCCCCCGGCTAAGTTCCCCCGGCTCAGTGGGGGGCTGGCCCCTTTTATGCCAGTGCGGCTCGCACCTTGCAGGGGAGGTCTGAGGAGGGGGCGGAGGGGGTGGGGCACGATTTTGCCGCAGCGGGTCGCACCCGCCCCGGCCACAAAACGCCCTTCTTCTTTCTTTTCTTGCAAGCAACCCACGATATTCCTCGCATTAACTACGCTGAAGTGCTATATCCTCTAACGTGATCTTTCTAAACACATCTTTACTCCCAAAACGTACCACGGCATCTAAAATCTCTATACCTGCGATCCGCCCTTGACAATCATAATCAATGGCAACTCCCTCCGCCACATGTTCAGTCGTTACAGTGGCCTCTATAAAACGTATATAGAGGGCATCAACTTCCGGGTCATAAGTTATTGTCATTTGTCCACCTCTTTGTTAAAGTAATACGCATATACTGTTATTACAACCAATTCTGTTTCTTCCTCGATAAATACCGGTTTAACCTGCTTATACTTGTAATATTTCTTATTCCATTCTCTTTCGAATGTAAAGTCCTTACTCGCCTGTAGTCTTCCACGGTTGGCCGGCTCCCATTTTGAACTCAGTATGGCCTCGTGTATTTCTCTTTCTTGCACACCACGATAATCTGATTGCGCTCTGGCATGAATTGATAATCTAATAGCCTTCATACTACTAGGAGCGTACCATGTTAAATGTGACAATGTCAAGAAAGGGTCAAGGGGTCAGCGATGGGGCAGCGACCCCCGGCTCAGTTCCCCCGGCATAAAAGGGGGGCTGGCCCATTTTATGCCAGTGCGGCTCGCACCTTACAGGGGGTATCTGAAGGGGCCAGGTGCGACTTTTATGGCAGGGGCGGGTGCGACTTTCAGCCAGGGGCACTGAGCGGGGGGTTGCTAACCCCTTGCCAACCCCCCGCTGCGGCAAAATCGTGCCTCACCCCCTGGAGCGACAAGAAGCAGTGCTGCCCCCTTCTTTCTTTTTTCTTATCTTTTTTTGTATCACAATTTTAGAGCGATCTATGGTATTATACAAGTTTGTAGATTGTGACAGCGGGAGTGTCCCGCCGCAGTAAAGAAAAGGTGATATAGAAAGAGAATGTTAAACAAGAATACGCGCAATTTCTCAATAATCGCGCACATCGATCACGGCAAGTCCACGCTGGCCGACCGGTTCCTTGAGATGACCGGAGCACTGAGCCAGAAGGAGATGATGACCAAGCAGGTCCTTGACAGCATGGACCTCGAAAAAGAACGCGGCATTACCATCAAGGCACATGCCGTGCGGATCACCTACAAGGCCCTGGACAACCAGGAGTACGTCCTGAACCTGATCGACACTCCGGGACACGTTGACTTCTCCTACGAGGTGTCACGGTCGCTGGCCTCCTGCGAAGGGGCGCTCCTGGTCGTGGATGCCACCCAGGGCGTGGAGGCACAAACGCTCGCCAACACATACCTGGCACTGGAACACAACCTCGAGATCATCCCCGTTATAAACAAGATAGACCTGCCCCAGGCAGAACCCGACAAGGTCATCAAGCAGATAGAGGACGTCATCGGTATGGACTGCTCCGAGGCCATCCTGACCTCGGCAAAGAGCGGTATAGGCGTCAGAGACGTACTGGAGGCGATAATCAAGCGGATACCGCCCCCCGATGGCAACAACGATGCCCCGCTGCGGGCGCTCATCTTTGACTCCTGGTTTGACAACTACAAGGGGGTCATAGTATTATTGAGGGTATTTGATGGTATAATAAAGCCGGGTATGAGAATAAAGATGATGTTCAGCAACAAGGAGTTTGAGGTGCTGGATGTGGGCGTGTTTACACCCAAGCCGCGGTTTGTCAAGACCCTTGCAAGCGGTGAGGTCGGGTTTATTTCGGCCAACATCAAAAACGTCAGCGACACCAAGATGGGCGACACCATCACCGGTTGCCTCAATCCCTCAACAATGCCGCTGCCCGGGTACAAGGAGGTCAAGCCGATGGTGTTTTGCGGCTTCTACCCCGCCGAGACCCAACAGTACGAAGAACTAAGGGACGCACTGCTGAAACTCAAGCTCAACGACGCATCGTTTAGTTTCGAGCCGGAGTCTTCGACAGTGCTTGGGTTTGGCTTCCGGTGCGGATTCCTCGGGCTGCTGCACATGGACATAATCAAGGAACGCCTCGAACGCGAGTTCAACCTCTCCCTGATAAGTACCGCACCCACGGTCATATACAGGGTCACCGAAAAAAATAACGACGTCGTCTACATAGACAATCCATCACAGTTGTCGGAGACGTATTTAAAGATCGAGGAGCCCTACATCAAGGCAACGATCTTTGTCCCGGAGCGATTCGTGGGCAACATACTGGAACTGTGCCAGGACAAGCGCGGACTGCAAAAGGACTTTTCGTTCTACGGCAAGGACCGCGTCATGGTGGTGTACGAACTGCCGATGAACGAAATCCTGTGGGACTTCTACGACCGGCTCAAGTCGATATCCAAGGGGTACGCCTCCATGGACTACGATTTGATCGGCTACAAGGAAGCAGACCTGACAAAACTGGATATCCTGATAAACGGTGCATCGGTGGATGCCCTGTCGCTGATAATCCACAAGGACAAGGCCTACCAAAAGGGCCGGCAGGTGGTGGAGAGTCTCCGCAGCGCCGTGCCAAGACAGCTCTACGAGGTGGCAATACAGGCGGCCATCGGCAGGAAGATCATCGCCAGGGAGAGCGTCAAGGCCCTCAGAAAGGACGTGATCGCAAAGTGCTACGGTGGCGACATCACCAGAAAACGGAAACTGATAGAGAAGCAAAAAGAGGGTAAGAAGCGCATGAAACAGTTTGGAAAGATAGAGCTGCCCCAGGAGGCATTCCTTGCGGTGATGAGGGTGGATAAATGAATCCCGACAACGCAACAAAAAAGAAGAGCCTGCTGCGTGAGTACGTCGAGTCTATAGTAACGGCGCTGGTGCTGGCGCTGCTGATAAGGGCGTTTGTCATTCAGGCATTTAAGATACCCTCGGGGTCCATGATCCCCACGCTCCTGGTGGGTGACCACCTGTTGGTCAAGAAGTTCAGCTATGGCGTACAGATACCGTTTACAGATAAAAAGATACTGGTCTTTAATTCACCGCAGAGGGGCGAGATTATAGTTTTTAAGTTCCCGGAGGACACCTCAAGGGATTTCATTAAACGCGTCATAGCCAAAGAGGGAGACGTCGTAGAGGTCAAGAAGAAAAAGCTCTACGTAAACGGCAAGTCCATGACTGAACCCTACGCACAGTACGTTGACACCACCGGTGCAACCAATGCCGTTCCCCGCGACAACCTCGGCCCCATTACGGTGCCCGAGGGTAAGCTCTTTGTGATGGGAGACAACAGGGACCAGAGCTATGACAGCCGCTTCTGGGGATTTGTGGATATTTCGCTGGTCAAGGGTGAGGCATTGATCATATATTGGTCGTGGGATAGTAATAGTAAATGGGTACGATTTAACAGATTAGGGAGGTTAGTCAAATGAAGACTGTATTTAACCAAAGGGGTGAGGGCCCGTTAATGCCCATACTCTCAATAGCATTTGTCGGTTTTTTGTGTTATGTGGGATATCTGTTTGGGATGCCATATTACAAGTATGACTCTCTCAAGTCCGAAGTCACACAGATAGCAAGACTTGGTGGCACTCAACAGAAGACCCTTGAGATGGTCTACGATAAGGTAATAGACCTGGGGTTGGAGCCGCTGCTGAAAAAGGAGCACATAGAAGTGAAGCTCGACAGCAAGAGGATCAACGTCAAGGCGGGATGGACTGAACATGTCGATGTCCTTGGGCTTTATCAGAAGGACCTGGACTTCAAATTCGACGTCACGCAGTAGGGGCATTGTTTACAGGGATAATAGAGGCAATTGGCGACGTTGTGACCTTTAATCGCAGGCACGACGTCGTGCAGTTGGGCGTCAGGCAAGAGTCGATGGCGCCACGGGCCGCCATAGGGGACAGCGTTGCCATAGACGGCGTGTGCCTGACGGTGGTGCGTAAGGAGTCGGCAACGATGTTCTTTGACGTTTCACACCAGACGCTCAAGGATACGACCTTCGGTGAGTTTCGCCCCGGTGTACGCGTAAACATGGAGTCGGCAATGACACTGAACAACCGCCTCGGCGGACACCTGGTCACAGGTCACGTCGATGGTGTGGGACGCATCCGGTCAAAAGAGCAGCGCGGCGGTGGTGGTTTTGACCTCTGCGTAGAGGCAAGCGCCGATATCCTCCGATACGTGATACGCAAAGGCTCCATAGCGGTGGATGGCATAAGTCTGACGGTTGCGGAGGTCTCCGCAACGGACTTTACGGTGGTCATCATACCGCACACCTCGATGGTAACAACACTCCAGGTCAGGGTTGCCGGTCAGCGTGTAAACCTCGAGGTCGATATGATAGGCAAATATGTAGAACGCTTTGTGTTAAACTATATAGGCGGCGGGACAGAGATTGTTCCGGCAACGGATGATGACAAACTGTTAAAAAAACTAAAAGAGGAAGGCTTTATATTGCCTGTGAAAATATAACTTAATGATGAGGTGCAATGGATACGTTTGATACAATAGATGAGGCCATCAAGGATATAGAGGAAGGCAAGATAATAATCCTGATAGATGACGAGGACAGGGAGAACGAAGGCGACTTCTGCATGGCCGCCGAAATGGTGACCCCTGAGGCAATAAACTTCATGGCCCGCTACGGACGAGGTCTGATCTGTCTGAGCCTCACGCCTGAGCGTGTGCAGCACCTGAACCTGCCGATGATGACGTCGGAGAACACGTCGTCTTTTGGGACGGCCTTCACGGTGTCTATAGAGGCGCGCAGGGGAGTGACCACGGGGATTTCCGCCAAGGACAGGGCCACGACCATACTGACGGCCATATCGCCCAAGGCTCGCCCGGAGGACCTTGCCAGACCCGGGCACGTCTTCCCCCTGCGCTCCAAGCCCGGGGGCGTGTTGCAACGCGCCGGTCAAACGGAGGGATCGGTGGACTTGGCACGTCTGGCGGGTCTGTGTCCGGCTGGTGTCATATGCGAAATCATGAACGACGATGGCACCATGGCGCGCGTACCACAGTTGATGGAGGTGGCCAGGACACATGGCCTTAAGATCATCACAATTGCCGAACTCATCAAGTATCGTCTAAAGAACGAGCGACTGATCCACAAGGTTGCGGAGGTCTATTTCCCGACAAAGCACGGGGGTGACTTCACGGCCATAGCGTATGAAAACAAGCTGGATGCCAATACCCACATGGCCCTCGTCAAGGGCAACGTTACAACAGAGGAGCCTGTAGCAGTGCGGGTTCACTCCGAGTGCCTGACCGGGGATGTCTTTGGCTCCAGGCGGTGTGATTGCGGAGAACAGTTGAAACGGGCAATGGAACTTATCAATGAGTATGGTCGCGGAGTCATCCTGTACATGAGACAGGAGGGCAGAGGCATTGGCTTGGCCAACAAGCTCAAGGCATACGAACTGCAAGACAAGGGCATGGATACTGTTGAGGCCAACATAGAGCTGGGGTTTGAGGCCGACCTCAGAGACTACGGCATCGGGGCACAGATACTGGTAGACCTGGGGATCAAAAACATCCGCCTGATGACCAACAATCCCCGCAAGATAGTCGGCTTGGAAGGCTATGGGTTAAGCGTTGTAGAGAGGGTGTCCATTGAGATAACCCCCTCGGAGAAAAACATAGTCTACTTGACAACCAAAAAACAGAAGATGGGACACATACTGGATGAAGTGTAACGAAAAAGAGGAGCTTAACATGAAGGTACTGGAAGGCGACCTGCAGGGTCAGGGGTTGAGGTTTTGTGTGATAGTGAGCAGGTTTAATGACTTTATGACGATGCGCCTGCTGGATGGCTGTATTGATGCACTTGTGCGTCATGGAGTGGATAAGGAGACGATAGTGGTAGCCAAGACGCCCGGGGCATTTGAACTGCCGCTTGTGGCCAAAAAGGTCGCCGCCACCCATGCCTACGATGCCGTTATAGCGTTGGGTGCGATTATCCGTGGTGCAACGCCACACTTTGAATACGTTGCGGCAGAGTGCACAAAGGGGCTGGCACAGGCATCCATGGAGACGGGCGTTCCGGTGGCATACGGTGTCATCACCGCCGACACAATCGAGCAGGCCATCGAAAGAGCCGGCACCAAGAGCGGAAACAAGGGCTGGGATGCCGCTATAACCGCCATTGAGATGGCCAATCTCATGAAACACTTTTAAGCAAACCCCGATGACAAGAAGGCAGGCCAGAGAACTTGTATTGCAGACGCTGTTTCAATTTGACTTTACAGGCAAAATACCGGGCAGAAGCGAACTGGAGGAGTCCATCAAGGACAGGGTACCCTCCAAAGAAATTATCGCCTTTATAGATGACCTCGTCACAGGCACGGTTGGGCACATTGAGGAGATAGACGAAATCATCGCAGTGACATCACAACACTGGCAGTTGCAGAGACTGGCCACAGTGGACAGAAACATTCTCAGGGCTGCCACCTACGAACTCTTGTACAGGGATGATATCCCTGCGGCCGTCACAATTAATGAGGCCGTGGATATCGCAAAGAAATTTTCCACGGTTGATTCCTATTCCTTTATCAACGGCGTACTTGACAAAATCTCCGGAGACCGTCAAAATAAGAGAAACGCAGATAAGAAAAACTAAATGGAAGAGGACTACAAATGGCATATGCAGTAATTTCTGACGTACATTCCAACCTTCATGCCCTTGAAGCGGTGCTGAAGGATATAGGTGATCGCCGCATAGATGAGATATATTTCGTGGGAGATGCCGTGGGCTATGGTCCTCAGCCAAACCTGTGCATAGACCTGCTGAAGAAAGATTGCGGGATACTCATTGCCGGCAATCATGATTGGGCAGTGCTGGAGTATATCAGTACGGAGTTCTTTAATGTTCATGCGGCTGACGCTGTCACGTATAACCGGGAAGTGATGACGGATGAACATATGCGTGACCTTGAAGGCTTTAATCTGTTGAAGTCCTCAGAGAAAAGAAACGCCCTCTTTGTCCACGCCACACCACGGGACCCAGAAAACTGGGATTATCTGTTTTCGGTCAAGGATGCGGAGATCAACTTTGAGCACTTTGAACAAAAGCTCTGTTTCATAGGACACAGTCATACCCCCGTTATCCTAGAGCAGTCCCAAACAGGTGAGATACTCATCCACAGGGCAAGCACAGAGATAAAGGACACCAGCAGGTATATCATAAACGATGGCAGCGTCGGTCAACCAAGAGACAGCGACCCACGTGCCTCATACGTAATCGTAAACGACTCATCCATTGAGATCGTCCGCGTGCAGTACGATATCTCAAAGACCCAAAAAGAAATGGAAGCAGCAAAGTTACCGTTCAGATTAGTAGAAAGGCTTTCCTACGGGTATTGAGGAAAGAGATAAGAAAAAAGGGTATCCTTTTAAAAAAGCAGGGTAAAATATATCAGATTTCGATTGGGTTAAATACAAAACACGTGGTACCTTTATGGGGTCAAGGGGACTTTTTTGTGGCCGGGGCGCCTCGCCCCTCCCCAGAAGTTAGCCTCATGGCTTAAGAAAGAAGAAGTTGAAATGGCAGTAATGGAAAGTACGGGGATTTATTCGAGAACTGTATATGATGTCCTTGAAGAAGAGGAACTAAAGATATTGGTAGTAAATGCCCAGCATGTAAAGAAGGTACCAGGGCGTAAGACAGATGTTAGTGATAGCCAATGGTTGGCAGAGTTAAGCCGCTGTGGAATTATTCTATATTTCCAACATCAAACCGATGAGTTGTTTATTTCCGATTCCTTAGTCTGGTAGGTTTCTGCCTTTGGAGGTTATCTCTTATTACAGACATAGAAGCACCATGGCTACAGAGTGATGCTCAAACCTCCATACTCAGCTTCACTAAAATAAGTAGGGCTGTAAGAAGATTTGCACTCCAGGAGATTTTTCATAAGTCCGCTTCTAATGCGGACTTCAATAAAGATACATCCATCCCAAAAGAAATGCTTCGTCTGGTAATCTAAAACTGACTATTGACAATATCTTTATCTTTATGATAGCATTTAAGTATTCTTTATTTTAAAGCTAAAAAGTGCGAAAGTATAGATGAGGAAGAGCCATGATTAATTGTCCAGAAGTTTCCGTGGTAGACATTCCACGGATATATAACGTTACCGAAAGCGCTCATCGCATTCACAATCCATTTACACCTGAAAAGCTCGCCATTCTCGGCGCAGCGTTGCGTTTGGAACCGAAAACCCGTGTGCTTGATCTCGGCAGCGGTTCGGGCGAGATGCTGTGCACATGGGCGCGTGATTATGGGATTTGCGGCACTGGGATCGACATGAGTCAGTTGTTCACGGAACAAGCGAAGCTTCGCGCTGACGAACTGGGTGTTGCCGATCGGGTCGAGTTCATCCACGCAGACGCGGCCAATTACGTCGCCGACGAAAAGGTCGGTGTGGCAGCATGTGTTGGCGCCACTTGGATTGGAGGAGGAGTCGGAGGCACCATCGAGCTTCTGACTAAGAGTCTCCGCGCGGGAGGGATCGTCCTCATCGGCGAGCCGTACTGGCTGAAATTGCCGCCAACAGAAGCGGTCGCCAAGGGATGCCATGCCGGTTCCATCTCAGACTTTCTCTTGCTTGCAGAACTTCTCGCATCTTTCGGCAACCTCGGCTACGACATCGTAGAAATGGTTCTGGCAGATCAAGACAGCTGGGATAGATATGAAGCGGCCAAGTGGCTCACGATGCGCCGATGGCTCGAAACGAATCCCGACGATGACTTCGCAAAAGATGTTCGAGCCGAACTGACCTCGGCACCCGAACGCTATGTCACCTACACCCGTGAATACCTAGGTTGGGGTGTGTTCGCGCTAATATCACGGTGATGTGAGACAACATAACTAATTATGGGCAGGTACTTAACTAAATAGCGATAACTCAGTAAAAGACCCGCTCCAGAAACAACCCCCTTGCAGGTGCGTTTTCTCCGGCACGACGACGGTCCCTGGCTGCCAGGATGTCTCTTACACCTTCGTGATGAAGCCTGCCCCTGCCGACGGCTACGAGTGTGCCCACGATGTTTCGCACCATGTGACGCAGAAAGCCATCGGCCTCAATGCTCACCCTGATAAAATCCCCGGCAATATCAAAGTCCATAAATCGCAACAGAGGCAACCGCTCTACCCCCAGGGTGGTGACTTCCCTGGTGGTGGTCTTGATATCCGTATCGGAGGCGCAGAAGGACTTGAAGTCGTGTTTGCCAGTGAGGGTTCCGGCAGCCGTGGCCATGGCCGCGACATCCAGGGGATGACCGATATGCCAGCAATAGCGGTACAGGAATGGACTCACAGCGCCACCCATTGATATCACGTAGGCATAGCGTTTTGCCCTTGCGCTGAAACGCGGATGAAACCCGTCGGGGGCATAGTCGGCTTCAAGGATACGTATGTCTGCGGGCAGGATGGCATTAAGCGCCCTCATGATGGTATGCGGGGGCAGGTGTGTATCGACGCTAAAGACGGCAACCTGACCGAGGGCATGTACGCCGGCGTCGGTCCTGCCTGCCCCGATGAGGGTAACGTCCTTTAAAGTGATTGCCCGCAGAGAGCGTTCTATACGTCCCTGGATGGTCTCTGTTGCGGGCTGTACCTGCCACCCGTGGTAGTTTGTACCATCGTAGGACAGCGTCAGGCGTATCGTTGCCAGGGCCATAACGTCCCCCCTTGTCAAAGCTGCAGGAGCGTCTTAAAGTATGCTATGGTCTTTGCCAGTCCCTCATCCAGTGACACCAGGGGCTGCCAACTCAGGACATCCCTGGCAAGGGTGATGTTTGGTTGTCTCTGCGTGGGGTCATCGGGGGGAAGTGGCCCGTATATTATCCTGGAACTGGAACCGGTCATCTCCAGTACCTTCCGTGCAAGCTCCAGGATGGTGAACTCACCGGGATTGCCGAGGTTGACCGGGCCTGTGAAGTCATCAGGGCTATTCATGAGTCTGACCAGGCCATCGACGAGGTCATCGACGTAACAGAAGCTGCGCGTCTGCTGCCCCTTGCCATAGACCGTGATGTCCTGCCCTCGTAGGGCCTGAACGATGAAGTTGCTGACCACACGGCCATCGTTTTGGAGCATACGTGGCCCATACGTGTTAAAAATCCTGGCCACCTTCACCCTCATCTTGTGCTGTCTGTGATAATCAAAAAACAGTGTTTCGGCACACCGCTTGCCTTCGTCGTAGCACGCACGCATACCGATGGGGTTGACGTTACCCCAGTAGTCTTCCGTCTGTGGGTGGACTGTCGGATCGCCGTAGACCTCCGACGTTGAGGCCTGAAGTATCTTTATCTTAAGCCTCTTTGCCAACCCCAGCACGTTTATTGCCCCGTGGACGGACGTCTTTGTCGTCTGCACCGGGTCAAACTGGTAGTGCACCGGAGAGGCCGGACAGGCCAGGTTGTATATCTCATCGACCTCCACGTAGAGCGGAAAACATATGTCATGGCGCAGTATCTCAAAATAACTGTCCCCCATCAGATGCACAATGTTCTCCTTCCGTCCCGTGTAGAAGTTATCCAGGCAGATGACCTCATTACCTGCGGCCAAGAGCCTCTGACACAGGTGCGACCCCAAAAATCCGGCCCCACCAGTTACTAATATCCGTTTCCTTGCTGTATTCATAATATCCTCCATCTATTACCCTTTTAATTGTACCAAATCCATTTATAAACCCGATTTTACCACTTGCATGGTATAACCCATTGGTAATAAACAAATCATGTAAAAATTTGTAGACGTAATTATCTGTACTGATCTATCGTTATATTATGATTTTTAAAAGTTATTGCCTTATTTACGACGTCATCACTATCGACATCAAGCAGCCATCGTAACGCCGTACCACGAAACCACTGTGGTATCTGCGACTTGGCTCCGGGGTCAATACAATGGTTTATTGCAAATATTCTGGCTACCTATTCAATTCCAAGATTTCTTTTAGCATTATGTTTGAACACTTCATCCAACTTCCATTCATCCAATACGGCATTCACAACAGCAACATCAATGTATGCATAATGGTTTGTAACAACGATATCCTCAACAGTAGTCATAAAAATCCCGATTTTTTTAGTGCAGGGCTATAGGAACGATACTCTTTCCCACTGTGTTTGCTGGCTCTCCAATGGAGATGTAGTTTAGATATATCAATGCTAGACTTAATTATAAACAATATTATTACGATATGTCAAGGGAATATATAATTATTTATCCCATATTCTTAGACGTAACTATCTGGCACAAAAACAATATTACCCTTATTTATCATTGAATTACAGATTATAGACAATCCCAACTGGTAAAGATGGGAGGAAATGTCTGAATTGTTTCTTTATTGAATCAGGATTCAAAAAAAATTATATGAAAACCTTTTTTGCCCTGGAAAAGTTTTTTCCCTAAGCCTCTCAAAATCAGGAGGTGGGTAGTCCTGCAGAAGCAGTGATATTTAATCCCCCTCCATTGATGAAAGGGGCTAAGAGATGAGTCTCTTGCAAAAAGAAATGAGAAATACATAAAAACTTATAATTTTTATATTTTGTCGGACATAATAGCCGATTTAGTCGTATTTTAGGCGCATCTCTCCCTCATA
>NZ_JABXWD010000130.1 GCF_019173545.1 Candidatus Magnetobacterium casense
CCCCTTCAGAACCCCCTGCAAGGGGGCCAGCCCCCTTGACCCCTTCTTACCTTGTTGACATTGGGTTGATTATACACAACATTTCAATTGTATAGCTGAACTATTACACATTATCAAATTAATCCTGGACTTTCTCTGTCCCCTCTTTATCTTTGTCGGGTGTTTTCTGTATAATGTATCTTTTAGCATGAAAGGAGTGGATGATGAGACACATTGGATTGGATGCGGGTTCGGTTAGTGTCAAGATAGTTGCCTTCGATGACAGTGCCAACATAGTTGACAGCGTCTACGAAAGACACCACGGACACCCATTAAGCGTCGCCTACAGACTGCTAAAAGGGTTTAACTTTGAGGACTCGGCCCTGTCGATAACCGGTTCGGCAGGAAAACTTATTGCCGAGGCACTTGGTGTAACCCACATCAACGAAATAGCGGCCTGTGCCTATGCCACAAGAAAACTGTTGCCCTCCGTCAGGACCATAATCGAAATGGGCGGGGAGGACTCTAAGTATATAATACTCCAGGACAGTGCCATCAAGGACTTTTCGATGAACTCCGTCTGTGCCGCGGGCACGGGGTCGTTCCTGGACCAACAGGCCGAGCGTATGAGACTCACCATTGAGCAGTTCAGCGAGCTGGCGGCCAAAAATAGTAAACCCGCACGCATTGCAGGTCGGTGCAGCGTCTTTGCAAAGTCCGACATGATACACCTCCAGCAGATAGCAACCCCCGTAGAGGACATCGTGGCCGGTCTGTGTTTTGCCGTGGCGCGCAATTTTAAGGGCACCATCGTCAAGGGCAGACCCAGTGCGCCGGAGGTGTCGTTTCAGGGCGGGGTGGCATTAAACGTTGGCATGGTCAGGGCATTTAAGGAGGTCTTTGGCTTCGATAACCTTATTGTCCCCGACAACTGTGCCCTCATGGGCGCTATCGGTGCCGCATTAAAGGACATCGACGCCGGAGTCCTGCACAGGGGCATTGACATTGAGGCGTTGCAGGCATATATCGGCTCGCTCAAGCACCTCGAAAAGGGGCGGGCGCCACTTATACAGCAAGGAGACGACTTCTTCCAGAGGCACAAACCGGCGGATGCCACGCCCTCAGTGCATAATATAAAATCCGGCGACAACGGTAGCACCCCCAAAATCAAGTCCTACATGGGTGTGGACATCGGTTCTATTAGCACCAACCTCGTTGTCATTGACGAGGCGGGCAACCTCCTGGCCAGAAAGTATCTAATGACCGCCGGCAGACCCATTGATGCCGTCATGACCGGACTACGGGAGATCGGCCAGGAAATAGGCCATGACATAGAGATCGTGGGCGTAGGCACCACAGGCTCCGGACGCTACATGATAGCCGATCTTATCGGGGCCGACATCGTAAAGAACGAAATCACCGCCCAGGCGGCAGGGGCGCTGTCCATGGACAAGACCGTGGATACGATCTTTGAGATCGGCGGGCAGGACTCCAAGTACATCGCCATAGAGGATGGCGTGATCGTTGACTTTGAGATGAACAAGGCCTGTGCCGCGGGCACGGGTTCGTTTCTGGAGGAGCAGGCCGAAAAACTCAACATCTCCATTAAGGAGGAGTTTGCCGGGTGCTCGTTCTGTTCGACCTCTCCGTGCAGCCTGGGTGAGAGATGCACCGTGTTTATGGAAAACTCCCTGATGGCCAACCTCCAGAAGGGCGCCCAGAAAGACGACGTCCTGGCCGGGCTGGCGTACTCAATCGTAGAGAACTACATAAATCGTGTGGTGGCGGGCAAGCGGGTCGGTAAGAACATATTCTTCCAGGGCGGCACGGCACACAACAAGGCCGTAGTTGCCGCTTTTGAGAAGTTTACGGGGCGCACGGTCACCGTCCCCCCCAATCACGACGTCACCGGCGCTATCGGCATGGCGCTGATCGTCAGGGATTATCAGGCGGCAAGAGGCGCCGGTACCTCCGTCTTTAAGGGCTTTGGGATAATCGACCGTGCCATCAAGATTACGTCGTTTCAGTGCAAGGCCTGTTCAAACGTCTGTGAAATTAACCGCGTAAGCCTCCAAAACGAAAAAGGTCACCTCTTCTACGGTGGCAGATGCGAACGCTATGATATAAAAAAGGACAATGCCCACGGTATAGAAGACCTGTTTGCGTTCAGGGAGACGCTCCTTCGCAGCTTCCATGACCCCGACAGGGCAAAGGGACGACCGCTAATTGGTATCCCGTATATATTTCTGATGCACGAGTATCTACCGTTCTGGAGCACGCTGCTCTATGCCCTGGGGTTTGACGTGGCCCTCTCACCTAAGACCAACCGCCAGGTGGTAAACCTCGGTGTGGAGAGCGTGCTGTCGGAGTCGTGTTTTCCGGTCAAGGTGGCCCACGGGCACATAAAATACCTGATACAGGCGGGGGTTGATACACTGTTGTTGCCCTCCTTCATCAACGTCAGCAACGGCACCGATGACTTCGCAAAGGGTTCACCGTGTCCCTACACTCAGACCATGCCGTATCTGGCTAGAGCGGCGTTTAGCTCAACCTCTGACGGACTGACGGTGCTCAGTCCGGTAATCGACTTCAAGCGTGGCGACGGCTTTCTGGTCAACGAGCTTCAGAGTCACCTCAAGGCCTACAGACTGTCATCAACCAGGCTCAGGGCGGCCATCAAAGAGGCCAGGGCGGCACAGGACGGCTTCTACGCAAAACTCCGTCAAAAGGGCAAGGAGGCCATAGACGCCATTACCGAGCGCACTATCGTGATTGTGGGCAGGGCGTATAACTCCTTCGATCCGGGCGTAAACTTACAGATACCACAGAAACTCGCCACCATCGGCGTTGCCTCTATCCCAATGGACATGCTCCCCACGGCTAATGTCGATATCAGCGACAGGTGGAGCGACATGTACTGGCGCAGCGGGCAGAGAATAATCAAGGCGGCACGATACATCAGGTCAAACCCGCTGTTGTATCCGATATACATAGGCAACTTTAATTGCGGCCCTGATTCATTTATACTTAAGTTCTTCAGGGATGAGCTTGGCGACAAGCCCTTCCTGCACATAGAGATCGACGAACACAGTGCCGATGCCGGAGCCATTACCCGGTGTGAGGCGTTCCTGGACAGCATTGAAAACATGCGCCGCAAGCAATCCCCACCGCCATCCAAAAGGCAGACCCACTCCCGCAATATCCCCATGTCGGAGACAACCGTCTACATCCCCTGGATGTCAGACCACTCCTATGCGATTGCGGCTGCCCTGCGGTACTCCGGTATTGCCGCCGAGGTGCTGCCACAGACGGATGCCGAGGCGCTGTCTCTGGGCAAAAAACACCTCTCCGGCAAAGAGTGCTATCCCTGCGTTGTCACCACCGGGGATGTCATCAAAAAGGCCACCTCTGCGGACTTCGACCCCGAACGTTCGGTCTTTATGATGCCCGGCGGCACGGGGCCATGCAGGTTTGGACAGTACAACGTCCTGCAAAGACTCATCCTGGACAAGCTCGGCCTGGACAACGTAAAGATATTCTCCCCCGTGCAGGACATCTCCTTCTACGATGACCTGGGCACAATGGGCAAGGACTTCTTTCCCCGTACCTGGCAGGGCATCGTTGCCATTGAGTTGCTGCTGAAATGCCTGCACGAAATCAGACCACACGAAATCCACAAGGGACAGGCACAGGCTCTCTATGACAGGTACCTGAAGCTGCTATACGAAACCCTGATGGGCAGCAATGGCGCCATGGAGGGCGTCCTCAAGCAGATGCGCAGGGACTTTGAGGCAATCCCCAGGGACGACCAAAAGAAACCACTAATCGGTGTCATCGGCGAAATCTTTGTACGCTCAAACAGCTTCTCAAACGAGGACGTCATAGCGAAGATAGAATCGCACGGGGCAAAGGTCTGGCTCGCACCCGTAGAGGAGTGGTTGTTCTACGTCAACTACATAGGGTTTAAACATGCCTTGATAAAAAGAGATTATTCTGCTATGATAGATAGCTTTGTAAAGAGGGCCTATAAAAAGAACATCGAGATGAGATATCACAGATACTTTAAGGGATTCCTGCAGACGTTGCATGAGCCCGATACGCGTGCCATTATGGCAAAGGCGGCACCCCTGGTGGACGAATCCTTTGAGGGAGAGACGGTTTTGAGCATAGGCAAGGCCATTGATCTGATAGAGCACGGGGTATCGGGGATTGTCAACGTGATGCCTTTTGGTTGTATGCCGGGGACGATTGTTACGGCGCTGATGCGTTCAATCAGCAAGGACTACGGCATCCCGTGTATCAGCGTCCCGTATGACGGCACGGAGTCAAACATGACGGCGTTGCAGTTGGAGGCCTTCATAGAGCAGGCAAAAATGCAAGCCGAATCGGCAATAAAAGTGCGAGCCGCACTGGCAGTAAAAGGCAGAGGATAAGATGATACGGATTACTTTTAAAGGAGGTGATTAAGTGGGTAATGTAAAGAAATGGCGTAAGAAAAAGATGTCAAAGCACAAGCACAAGAAACTGCGCAGGAAGATGAAGTTTTCGCGCAGGAGGAGATAGATCGGCTCCCCATAACGTTTAAATGTGACGCTTAAAAGCGTGTAACAAGGATGCCGATAAAGGGCATCTTTGATATGTAGTGGTCAAGGAGTACCTTCTTTACACCGCCAGAGGCTGGGTAGCGACCTGTTGAGCTGGAGTGAGCGGAATTGCTGTGGTTGTTTTTAGTTCCGCTTGCGTGGAGGAGGTAGACCTTGTTGTTGTGTATCTTTATAATGCCAAGGTGGTCAACGATTTCGTCCGGGATGCGTCTGTTGAGCGCCTTGACGAACCAGACTATGTCGCCACTTTGCAGTTTAGAAATCCCGTCTCTGATGTGTTGAGGGGGTAGTATGGCAACGGTGCGTATACCCCTGGTACCCTGGACATCTATTGTGCGGCACGAACCGGCCAAACATAGTAGTGGCCGTTGGACTTATCTCCGGCGAAGACGTTGCCATCATCCATGCTGAGGAGCCACGCACTGTCCGTAACGTAAGCACAGGCGGTAGATGACCAGTAGTAGCCAGACTGCACATTGGTAAAGCCTTGAGAATTGAGCCAAACATACGGGACATTTATACCTTTCACAAGGCTCTCAAGTTCATCTCTGTCCGGTAATCGCCAATCCGTGTAGCCAAACGCACCCTTACCCTCATTCATTGATGTGATATAGTTTAACGCCTCTTTCCAATCTTTCCGACCTATAAGTTTAGCGTTTTTTGTCCAAATAAGCCCTGTTTTTGAGTCTGTGAGAGTACCATTACCATTGTCTTTGAACCTATAGTTATGCTCGTCCTTCTTTATATTGTCAGTTATAGGCGGTATAGATTCAACAGGTTTGGTTGTTGGTGTTTTAATTTCAGTTACAAGTTTACCATTAGACCATATGCCACTTAGCACACTACCATCTGAAAACGTATAAATACCTTTCCCATGATGTTTATAATCTTTCCATTGCCCTACATATTTATCACCATTTGAGTAAGAGAAAGTGCCATAACCATAAAAACACGTGCCTGTTATACAACCTATGCCTTTTCTTTGTGCCGTAGTCTCAACAGGAGAAGGTGTTGGTGTTTTAATTAGTTCACCATCAGACCATATACCACTTAGCACACGACCATCCGAGAACGTATAAGTACCTTTCCCATGACGTTTATCATCCTTCCATTGCCCTACATACTTATCACCATTTGAGAGCGTAAGAGTGCCTTGTCCATTAACTTTATCATCCTTCCATTGCCCCTCATATTTAGTACCATCAGGCAGAGTATAAGTACCTTGACCATGATGTTTACGATCTTTCCATTCGCCCACATATTTATCACCATTTGAGTACGAGTAAGTGCCATAACCGTTGACACAATTGCCTTCTATACATCCGATGTTTTTGTTCTGCGTTTCAGATTCTATCGGTGGAGGTGGTGGAGGATATGTCGGAGATTGTGTTTTATTTGAAGGAGTACTTAATTCAGATTTGCCTTGAAATATTAAGGATACTGTAACACCAATAATAATAAACAGCTTAAGTATAACCAGTGCTACAACTTTGAAATCATCAGTAACGCTATCTTGTCCTTGTGATTTTTCTTTTTTTGTTTTTTGTTTTTCCTTCTTGTCATCGTTAAACCAGTCCTTTCTATTCTGAAAATAAACGAACCAAAGAATCGATAGGCCAATGGCGAACATGTCTTTTGCTATGTTTTCGGGTCCTCCAGTAACCGCCATTGATACCACACCACTTAATGACACTAATGTCAAGTATACGTATGTTAAATATAGGCCATATTTTTTACGTTTCCATATTCCATACGAATAAGCTATTTTTAAAATACTTACAATAAGGGCTACTCCTCGGTTAGGGATTACGGATGTTTGTACACCTCCAATAAAGAAAACAAAGAAAGCAAGACCGCCAAAAACAAACCCACTAATAATCCAAAAATTACCCCATCCAAAACCTAGTTTACTTACATTTTTGATATCCGTATCATCATTATGTTTATTGGTGTTTTTATCGTTTCCTTGGTCTATGTTGTTTTCTTGCTGCCTGTTTTCTTGTTCATACTCTCTGTGTTCTTCTGATTTATGTTCCTCGTGCTTGTTTGTTTTCTCAAGCTGTTTGTCCTCATAGTCGTTTTGACTAGTACAATCATCCCCTTTGAGTTGCTCAGAAATCCTTTTCTCTATTCCGGCAAACCCTATATTGTCATTTCTTTTTTCATCTTCCATAGATATTCTTACTTGAACTCTCCCCTGCGCAGTTTATGATAATTACCGTCTTCATGTAAAAATCTAAGCAATGTTTCAAGAATATGTATGTTATCATGATTTCTATAGGACAGTGGCATTGGTAGATGATATCCAAGTGGGTAGTATCCAGGAATTGAGTATGAAACATCTCTAACTGACAATCTTGTCTGTGCATTTTTTTCGTATTTAATCACAAGCCCTCCACTGGAAGAATAAAAGGTTATGTCTTCCCATCTATAATGAGAAGTGTTTCCAGCCAGTAATATTCCATTTTTATCTACAACAGCATAATTATCGCCATAAACAATTTTTTCTCCTAATGATAGCCTGCTTAAAGTTTCGCTGAACAAACGGATGCAAACTGCTTTCCAAAGCTTTTCAATGATCAATGCATACCGCTTTTCAACAGTACTCAAACGCTCAAGCATTGTATTGCACTCTATCTCTAACAACTCGCGTGGTGTGCCAATCCAAATTGTATAGTAGCTTTTACTCTTCTGTCCATCATTATATTCTACAAGTATGCCCCATCTTATACGACTAATTTCATCAGTCTTTATCGTTCTTTCCTTATAAGTTATACTATTGGAAGAGATAACTAATCTGTCCTTAAAGAGCGTTCCGATCTCAATATCGAGGGAGATTTCTTTTTGCCATTTTATTTTTTCCTCTGCGCTTTTTTTCTTGTGGACAATAATATCTTCAAGCGTTTTTACATCACTCGATATGAACTCTGCAAACATAGGGAGTTCTTTAAAGACTTTAGAAATCAGCATAGAAATTCTTTTTGCTTCTCCATACATTCCCATTTCGTTTGCTAAGAATATCGAGGCATTTCTGAGTTCACGAGCCAGGTCAAGGCTATAACTATCCTCAATCCCTTGAGTTTTCATAATAATGTGTATTGGTCTGACAATCTGATACCAAGACATTAGTCTGTTTTCTAGTGTTTTAATTATTCGGTCTCTCTCTTGCATATTTCTTGACTGGAGATCCTTGGTAATAGCCAATATTTGTTCAGATAGCTTATTAAGGTATCTCTGGACTTCCCTTTGATACAGTTCAGCAAGGTCGGTAATCAATTTCGGTGGCTGCTGCTGTCCGTGTGAAGTCACTACCTCTACAATTTCCGTAAAGACGATATCAGGGTCTTTGATATTATTCAGGGCACTTATCATCACAGTTGCAAGATACCTCCTATGATGTTCAATGGCATCAAAAATAATGTCAACATCCTGAATCTGTGGAAACCCTGCCAAATGTCTATCCTTATTAAGCGTTGCCATAAGACTTTCAGTCTTAATTTCATCATAAGACTTGGCCATTACAAGAATTAGGTTAACAATTTGAGATGGGTCATTAGGCTTATGATAGCTAAAAAAGGTAGATACTGCATTGCATCTCACTAATGGATTAAATCTCGATAAAAAATTGGTTGTTTCATTAGTATTTCTCTTAACATTATACAATATGACAGGCACGAGATCAGAGGCAACACCAGGAAGCCAGGAAATTTCTGCATGAATACGATTTCTTGGATGTGTAAGCATGGCGCAAAATCTTGTACATGTATCTGAATCTAACGTCAGACTTTTCTCATCACAGACTTCAACTATTTTATGCCTTGAAGCACATGTATCCAGTTCTAAAATGTAAAATGGATTTTCAAGTAGATTCATTCTTCGCTATAGAATATTAGATTGCAAGAACATATCCTGCTCTGAATAGGTCACAATTCTGATACTGTAGAGTTTAAAAATAATTTTCCTAAGCTCTTCTATTTTCTCTTGCTTTATTGCTTCAGTTCCGAGCTTTATTAAATACCTGAAAGCATCTTTGTCAGTATACAAATACTCTTCATTTTGCATGTTTTTAAAAATGTTGATGACAAACCCCTCTTGACGCCAAAAAATCAGCCAACTCATATGTTTCATTTGTTCAATGATGTTCTCAAAATCTGAAGTTCTATAATCAATTACATTTCTTGCTCTTTTAATCATATTTTCAAGTGATATGAGTTCTGATTCTTTGGCATATTGCTTAGTGTATTCTTCAAACATGCTCACTAAGTTTTCCAACTCTAAATTCCTGATGCTTGTAATATGTTCTTTCCGAGTATTAGCCACTAAGCGTTTTGCTTCGAGAATGTTCTCAAATGCCTGCTTTGCTGACTCAGGATCGTCTTGCCGTTGAGCCAGCTCTTTAGAACCTTGAAGCTTGCTTTTTGCAAGTTGTAATCTACTATCGTTAACCTTACAAGAAATGTTATCGACCCTTTCTATAAGCTTATTACTTTCTGTTATGACGAATTTTTCAGCATTATAGAAATCCAGGTAGCACTCCAAACAAGCGTGGACGATGTATAAAGTATTGAAAAAAAGTGGTTTATGTGTAATAATATTTGTATGTAATAACACATGCAGAAAGGAGAAAGACAT
>NZ_JABXWD010000131.1 GCF_019173545.1 Candidatus Magnetobacterium casense
TTTCTAAAAAAATAGAGAACCATATTGGAGCAGTATGGTATTTTATCCATCACTATAATGCGTCTCTGGTTAGTGCATGACATCATTTCACTGCCTTTGCAGGACTACCCAACATAAATAGCTGGAAGCAATAAATTAGCCAAAATACATAAAAGCTTTGCTTACAAATCTGCTCTTTTCTGTGAACAAAACTTCACATCGTAAAAAAAGCATATGAATGCCTATGACAAGGAACCAGGTTGCGCAGAGGGTCTACGTAGACAAGGGCGAGGACAACTTTGAACCCCGACTCGTGCAGTTAGGCCTAAGGAGCGGCGGCATGAAGGTTTCGCAAGAAGGGGTCAAGGGGACTTCTTCGTGGCCGGGGTGCCTCGCCCCTCCCCTTGCGGGGGGTTCTGAAGGGGCCAGGTGCGACTTTTATGGCAGGGGTGCCTCACCCCCTGGAGCGCCAAGAAGCGGAGCCGCCCCTTTCTTGCTTGTATGCAGGCAATTTTGATAGCCGAAAAAACTCAAGTCCGATCAGTATAATCGGAACATAGGACAATAATCTTTAGGCTCACATATCAGCCCCCCCTAACCCCTCCCGTAAGGGGAGGGGGATGTGAGAGGTTTCTCCCACAAAGGGAAATGGGACGTTATACTAAGATTTCCTCACAGGCGGCAACCCCCTTGCCAAGAGTCACCGGATGTCCCAACGTCTTAAGGGTCATCTCAAGGGCAGAGATCGCCACAATGACGTCAAATCTGTCGGCATATCCCAAGTGTGCTATCCTGAATATCTTGCCCTTTACCTGGTCCTGCCCGCCTGCCGTGGTCACGCCATAGTTTTCTCTGAGCACCTTGTATATCTTCTGGCCATCAACCCCGGCTGGGGCCTCTACTGCCGTCACCGAATTACTGGGAAGCTCCCTGGCAAACAGATTCAGTCCCAGGGCCTTGACCCCCTCCCGCGTGGCATGGGCAAGGCGGGTGTGACGGGCAAAGACGTTTGCCAACCCCTCCTGCTCCAACAACTTGATTGCCTCGTTCAGTCCGATTATCAGCGTAACGGCCGAAGTGAAGTTGGTCTGATTCTCCTGTAGCTTCTTGCGTTCGGCCTTGAGGTTGAAGTAGAATCTTTCGAGCTTTGAGGACTCGGCCTTTTTCCAGGCCTTCTCCGACACGCTGACAAAGGCCAACCCCGGTGGAAGCATTAGCCCCTTCTGTGAGCCTCCAACCATGATGTCTATCCCCCAGGCATCCGTCCTGATGTCGTGGGCAACCAGGGCGCTGATGGCATCCACTACCAGGATGGTGTCATCGTATCTGCCGACGATCTTGGCCAACGCCTCAACGTCGTGGTTTACACCAGTGGAGGTCTCCGTTACCTGAACGAATACGCCCTTGATGTTGCCTTCCTTTTTGAGAAGCTCCTCCACGGCCTCGGGGCGGACGCTGTAGCCCCAATCGACCTTTATCTCCCTGACGTCCAGACCGTAGGCCTTGCATATCTTCGTCCAACGCTCACCGAACTTCCCGCCGTCGATGACAACAACCTTGTCGTTCTTGTTGAAGAAGTTATTGACGGAGGCCACCATGCCACCCGTACCGGTGCTGCACAGTATGAGCACGTCGTTTTGTGTCTGAAACAGTCGCTTCAGACCGTTCTTTGCCGCATCCAGGACCGGTACAAAGTCCGGAGCACGGTGGTGTATCATGGGCATTGCCATGGCCAGGAGCGCCTCAGGTGGGACAGGGGTTGGCCCCGGAGCCAACAAGTACTTCTTAAACATATCATTCCTCCACATTTATAGTACTGCTCTTGCTATTAATCATTGCTATTATTATAATAAAAAACCAATAAATTTTTTATGCTTAAATATGAGCCTGTGTATATGGCAGGCATGTCAGAGAACAGATAAGGGAGACAAGGGTGTCTCCATAGCTAATTTATATAAGGAGAAAGGGTGTGTAAACAATGGTAGCATTTTTTAGATTAATGATTGTCCTGATTTTGGGGTTAATAGGCTTTATGCTTGGGCATGAGTATGGCGCTAAACTCGAGGGGGCAGCGGCAGGGGTGTTGCTGGGATTTATGGTATCGGCAGCGGAGTATTTTCTGAGGAGGTTTCGGTTAGGAAGGGTTGTAGGGGGGATTGTAGGGCTTTTTTTTGGCATTGTACTTGCTAGATTAATCATATATCCTATTGAGAGGTTGCTGGGGGAAATCAACACGGCAGCCTTCATCTTTGAGGCAGTGAGTGGTTATACGGGGCTGCTGTTAGGTCTTACCAAGGGTGAGGGGTTGACCGCCGCCAGTTTCATGCGGATATTCAGAGGGCAAAATATCGAGGAAAACATCAAAATCATCGATACAAGTTCCATTATCGACGGCAGAATTGCAGATGTGTGCGAAACCGGCTTTTTGGAGGGTACATTTATAGTTCCTCAGTTTATTTTGCAAGAATTGCAGCACATAGCCGATTCCTCCGATTCGATGAAACGCAGTCGTGGTCGCAGGGGGCTGGACGTCTTGCACAGGATGCAAAAATTTTCGACCATAAACGTCAGGATCGTCGAGGAGGAGTTCCAGAAAATCCGCGAGGTGGATTCAAAGCTCGTGGCCCTGGCAAAGATGATGAACGCAAAGATCATCACCAACGACTTCAACCTCAACAAGGTGGCCCAACTTCAGGACGTCCCCGTGCTCAACATCAACGAGCTGGCCAATGCCCTAAAGCCGGTTGTGCTGCCGGGGGAGATGATGAAGGTCTTCATTATCAAGGAGGGCAAGGAGTCCAATCAGGGTGTTGCCTACACAGATGACGGGACAATGGTCGTGGTGGAAAACGCCAGAAAGCTCATCGGTAAAAACGTAGAAGTCGTAGTCACCAGCGTGTTGCAGACCACCGCCGGCAGGATGATCTTCTCCAAATCCAGCAGCGACTACTAAGAGGGGGCATTTTCAGGGAAGGGGGAGGTGCCCTTCCCTACACCTCATCCACGGTTGGATGGAGTGCTACCGTAAATTGCAGATGCTATCAAAACACAGACATATCGCCCCCTTCTATGAGCTTATCGATATCCAGCAGAATGATCAGTCTGTCGGCGAGCTTTGCTATACCGTTGATGAACTCGGTCGATATATCCGTTGCCATAGGTGGGGTTGCCTCCACGATGGTTGACGGCACTCTAAGCACCTCGGAGACGGAATCCACGACCATACCCATCGTAATGCCCCTGATATCTACAATCATGATTCTCGCATCGCTATCGTTGTCAATCTCTGCTATTCCGAATTTTTTTCTCAGATTGACCACGGGTATTACCTTACCACGGAGGTTTATTACGCCCTCAACATACTGGGGCGAGTTGGGAACTATGGTTATAACCGTCATTCTGTTGATTTCCTGTACCTTAAGGATATCCACGGCATACTCCTCACTGCCCAGGGTAAAGGTAACCAGTTGTAATACACCATCTATTGCTGTGAAAGCCTCCATAAAAAAATCTCCCTCGTTCTACGTTTGATCTGTTTTCTTACCCCCGGCTACATGGGGGTATGGTCATAGCGGCCCTAAATAGAGTTAATAATCTCTCCGGCCACCTCGGCTAAAGATACTATTTTATCGACAATTCCGGCATCCACCACGGCCTTTGGCATACCGTAGACAACACAACTTTCCTCATCCTGGGCAATGGTTCTGCCATCGCTTTCCTTTATGGCCTTCATTCCCTTCAGTCCGTCGTTGCCCATACCCGTGAGAATAACCCCCAGGCAGTTGCCCGGATACAGTTGTGCAACGGACAGCATCATGACATCAACCGAGGGTTTGTATATATACTCGTTGCTTTCCGATATGCTAATGTACTTCTCTATCCCCTTTTTCACAATACTCATATGCCCGCACCCCGGGGCGATATAGACGATGCCGCTTTGGAGTTTTTCACCGTTTTTGGCCTCCCTGACGCAGACCTGACTGAGTTGGTTCAATCTTTCGGCAAATGGGCCGGTGAAGCTGTGTGGCATGTGTTGAGAGATTACAATGGGTATGCTTATGTTTTTGGGCAGCATCGGCACGATTGATTGCAAGGCCTTGGGGCCTCCGGTGGAGGTGCCGATGGCTATGATGTTCATACGCTTTGAGGAGGTAAATTGCACGTTCTTTGCCGTTGACACATGTACGGCAAGCCTTGAAGAGACCTTTGAGGTCTTTTTCACCACCTTTAAGCCTTTTGAACCGATCTGTTTTATTTTATCTATGAGCATGAGCTTGATATTTACTATATTAACGGACAACTCGGAGAGATTTTTAGGGATAAAGTCCACTGCCCCCATATCCAGGGCGTCGAGTGTGACCTTGGCGCCATCGGTGGTCAGCGAACTGACCATAATAACCGGCAGGGGTGACTTCTCCATTAATATCTTCAGGGTTTCAAGGCCGTTCATCCTGGGCATTTCGACATCCAACGTCATGATATCCGGCTTAAGGGTTGCAACCTTCTCTATTGCCTCCACACCGTCACGGGCAACCCCCACGACCTGGATATCGGGGTCGGAGGTCAGCATACTCTTTATCGCATTTCTCATAAACGCCGAGTCATCGACGATCAACACCCTTATATATTTTTTGGGTTTTTCCATTTGCAGCTATTCCTATGTCTACTTGTGTCCCTGCATGGTAGCGCTGAACATCACCGACGGGTCTATGATCAGGACCACCTTGCCGTCACCCGTTATCGTAGCTCCCGCTATGCCGTCTGCACTGTTTGAGAAGCCCTCTATTGATTTTATGACCACCTCTTCCTGCCCGTAGAGTTTGTCTACCATCATGCCAAACTTCTTTTCGTTGACCACAATGACAACCATATAGACCTTTTCCGTACCATTTACCGATGAGGACATGAGATAGAACTTGTTTGCCAGCCTGTATACCGGCACGACTTCGTCCCTGAGCAGCACAGTCTCCTGCCCCCTGATGGTCTTGATATCCTTCTTGTCCAGGCGCACCGTCTCAACGACCGAAGACAGCGGAACAGCAAAGACCTCATCCGCCACACCAACCATCAGCGCCTGGATAATTGCAAGGGTCAGCGGCAGACGCAACAAGAATCTTGTTCCCTGTCCCACCTCCGTTTCGATGCTGATGGAGCCGTTGAGTTTGGAGATATTGGTCTTTACGACGTCCATTCCTACGCCGCGCCCCGAGACGTCTGTTACCTGCTTGGCCGTTGAAAAACCCGGCAGGAATATGTAATCCAGTACTTCTTTATTGGACAGCCGCTCTATCTCATCCTGAGAGGCAAACCCCTTTTCTACAATCTTTTCCTTTAATTTACCTACATCTATGCCCTTACCGTCATCCTCTATGGACAGCACAATGTTGTTGCCCTCCTGATAGGCCGACAGTATGACGGTTCCGTGACGGGACTTACCGGCGTCCTCTCTGACATCGGGCAGTTCAATGCCGTGGTCTGCGGCGTTTCTGATCAAATGCACCAGGGGGTCGCCGACCTCTTCAATGATCGACTTGTCCAGCTCCGTCTCCTCACCGACAAGGCGCAGTTCTACCTCTTTTTTCATAGTCCTGGCCAGGTCTCTTACCATGCGGGGGAACTTGTTAAAGACCTTTTTCACCGGCTGCATTCTTGTTTTCATAACCGCCAGTTGCAGGTCAGTCGTTATGAGGTTGATAAAGGCGGTCAACTCCGACAGGTGTGAGACGTCTGCCGTTTCGGAGTACTTGATATCGAGGTTGGCCACGAGTTTCATGAGTCTGTTACGGGCAAGCACCAGTTCGCCAACGAGGTTTAGGACGTTATCGAGCCTCTCCACGTCTACCCTGATGGTCTGCTCTACCTGTTGTGGTTGTCCCTTGTCCGCTGGAGCAGTCTGTTTGGCAAGGACCTTTTTTACATCTTCCTTGGATGCCTTTTCAGTGGCAGTCAGAATTTCGCCAACCTTGGGCACATCCCCTGTATCTACGGACTCCTTGATCATTGACTGTATGGTAAGGGCCTCCTCAACATCGTCCTCGGATATCTTGCCCGCCTCAACGAGCAGTTCACCTAGGTGTTTGGGTGCCTTGGGTTCCTCATTTTCATGAGATTCAAGGTCTTCAAATTCCCCTGCGAAATTGCTCTGGAGGTCTTCCTCGGAAGGCATCTCTTCATGTTCGTCGACAGGTGGGGCGCTCTGTGCAGGTGTCGGCTTACCACCTCCGGCAGAGGCACCGGCGCTGTCATAGATATTTTGCAGTTTGCCCATGATATCCGTGAGGTCTTCCTCGACATCGTCCTTTTGTTTTATGTGCTCAAGGAGTACCTTGACCATGTCTATTGATTCCAGGATCACGTCCATGATGTTAGGGGCCAGAAATATGTCACCGTCCTTTATCTTTTTCAGGACGGACTCGGTGATGTGGGTAAGCTGCACCATCTGAGTAAACCCCAGAAACCCCGATGCTCCCTTTATTGTATGTACGGAGCGAAATATATCGTTAACAAGGGCCTGATTGTCCCTGTTTGTTTCCAACTCGACAAATTTCTGGCTAAGTTCCTCGATCAACTCGGTGGTTTCTATCAGAAAGTCGCTTATTATCTCATCCATTTCATCAGCCATGACAATCTCCTTTTAGGCCTCGTTGTGTTTGGCCTCTATCTTTTTGCGTATAGCTTTTATGGTTCATAACAAAGCAGGCGTACACCGCATTAAAATCCAAACTCTGCAAGCAGGGCATCAACATCCCCCTGGTCGGACATAATCCCCTCTCCTGCCTTAATCTGCGGCCCATGTACCTCTTCGGTTTTTTTCTCTTCTGCCTTTGTGGCATCGGCCTTGACGCCAAAGTACACCACCAACTGCAACAGTTGTTCTTCAAGCTCCTTGACAAGTCTGATAACCTTTTTAAGTATCTGCCCCGTCAGGTCCTGGAACTCCTGTGCCAGCATGATCTCAAAGAAATCATTGCTGATTTCGGCCAACTCCGTCTTTATGAAGCTCAGAGAGAGTGTTTCATCGGCGTGTGTACAGTCCAGGGCATTGAGTTTACCCTCGACAGAGTCCAGCTTATCCATCAACACGGAGAGCTTGGACTGGTTCTTTTCGGCTATTTCTATGGTCTTGCCTGCCGCCTCATCGGTCCTGGTGATCACCCACTCCAGTTTGTCTGTCATTTCGGGCATATCATCATGTGCGATATCGTGCAGACGGGGGTCAATCATCAGCTTGAAATCTTTAAAGGAGTCGTGCAGTCTGCGGGTCATCTTGCCAACCTCTGAGAACAGGTCGCGTTCACCGTAGCTTGAGATCGCCATAATGGCGCGTTCAGCCTTTTCGGTATCACCATCAGCAAAGGCCTCTATAAGCCCCTGGACCTCTACCATTATCTTATCGACAAGGCCTTTTTCACCACCTCTGTCCACAATGGACTTCTCAAAGGCCTCCTTGACATCCTGTACGAACCTCTCTCCACCTTTTTGTGTGACAGTGCCGTTGTCGGATATGGGTTCGGTAGTTTCCTTGCTTTCAACCTCTCCAATGTTGCTATCGTCAACTCCGCAGGTATAATCAACCTCGCCGGTATCGTCCCCTGGTGTATCTGCGGCAGCAATCATCACAAGGTCTTCTTTGTTGAGCATATTGGCCAGTTCTATGATGAGCACCATTCTGTTGTCGCCGATATTGGCAACCCCTCTGAGACATTCGTCCGAATGTCCTTTGCAGACGAGTTCTATATCCCTTTTGATGGCATCATCTTCAATGTTCATCACACCGGTGATGGAGTCCACTTTTACGCCAAAGGTCACCCTGCCGATATTGGTAACAATGACGTTGCCTTTGGTGTCTGAGTCGTCGCTGTCAAGGCCGAGCTTTCTCTTGAGGTCTATGACCGATATCGTCTTTCCTCTGAGGTTGATAATGCCAAGGACGTGTTGGGGCGTGTGTGGCAGTTTGGTCGTCTGTGTAGGTTTCATGATCTCCTGTACCACGAGTATCGGGATCACGTACTCCTCCCTGCCCAGATTAAACCCTATGTACTGCGCCATTGATATCTCCCGCCGGCTCTGCTGTCCTGGTGTGTTGTCAATGTAACTACTTCTTCAGCTTTTCAAATATCTTTTCGATCTTCTCCTTGAGGACTTCGGCGGTGAAGGGTTTTATGACGTAGTTGTTTACGCCTGCCTTGACGGCCTCAACCACCTGTTCTTTTTCGGCCTCGGCAGTAACCATGAGCACGGGCATTGATTTTAGCTTTGCATCGCTTCTTACCCTCTTGAGCAGCTCCAGCCCTGAGACATTAGGCATATTCCAGTCAGTGACAAGGAAGTCAAAGCCGCCTGTCTTGAGTTTATTAAAGGCCTGTTCGCCATCTTCGGCCTCCTCGATCTTGTCAAATCCCAGTTGTTTCAGAATGTTTTTCACTATTCTTCTCATCGTGGAAAAGTCGTCTACCACCAGTATCTTCATGTTTTTATCATACATAACACAATACCTCCTTTATCGTTAGTGCTTTAGGATATTTTTTATATTTCTTATGACTGCCTCTGCAGTCACTGGTTTAACCATATAGCCATTGGCTCCGGCCTCAAAGGACAACTCTCTGTCAACGTCGTCATCCTCGGTGGTGATGAGCATTATCGGTATAGACTTAAAAGACGGGTCTGTTCTGAGGGTTCTGGTCAGTTCCAGACCATCCATGTATGGCATGTTCAGGTCTGTGAGTATGAAGTCTATCTCGTTGTAGGCTAGTTTCTCTATTGCATCGAGGCCGTTTTCTGCATAGACAGGTTCATACCCGTTGCTTATCAGATAGAGTCCCAGTATCTTTCTTGTTGTTCTATCGTCATCTACAATCATTATTTTCATACTCTGCTCCTCGCCATATAAGTTCTAAACCTTTTGATATACAACCGTCTTACCAATTATGTGTGGCCGGAAGACTCGGGTTATATCGTGCAAGCTCTCGGCCATCCCAATGAAGAGATATCCGCCGGTTCTCAGGGAGTCGTAGAGGTTGGTTACCGCCTTGAGCTTGGCCTTTTTATCGAAATAGATAAGCACGTTTCTGCAAAATATCACATCCATATCACGAAAGCCCCTGACCTTTTTTTCGTCGATAAGGTTTACTTGCACGAACTTCACCTTTGCCTTGACATCGTTGTTGAGTGTATAGGTTGTTGCCGTACTTTGTTTGAAGTATTTTTTTATATAGAGTTCCGGTATATT
>NZ_JABXWD010000132.1 GCF_019173545.1 Candidatus Magnetobacterium casense
AAGGGGTCAGCGACCCCCGGCTCAGTGGGGGACTGGTCCCCTTGCGGGGGGTTCTGAAGGGGGCCAGGAGCGTCCTGGAGCGACAAAGAAGCGGAGCCGCCCCTTTCTTTCTTGCCTTAAAGTATAGTTACCATGAAATATAAAGAGGATACGTTAAGACGGTATTGTATTTTTTTATGGGATGTCTGCTATAATAGATCTAAGGTAGCAGATATGTGAGTACTTTGTATTTCTTAAGGCGCAAAGGCTTATATTATGAAAGGACTTGGGTTTTTTGGGATTATAACGACAGTGATATTCTTATGGATAATACACTACGGCGTGTCTTATCGTAGCACTGCTGTAAAGCTCAAGGGTATTCCTGTAACAGATAACGCTCGCAAACAGCTTGTAACATCACCAACTCCCGACACTATGCCCCAGACAACCACAATCTTCCCAGGCGCTCCCTTTAATCATGCAGCAGACGAAACGAACATACAGGAACAGCTACCAGGGGATGTCCTCAAAAACAAGGGGGCTGTCATCATCAAGACTGACCCGTCGATGGCAAAACTGTATGTTGACGGCAGGTTCTTGGGACACACCCCTTACAAGCTCAACAGGGCTGTAGGCAAATACAAAATTACGCTCGAAAAAAGTGGCTATGCGTCAAAAACAGAAGAGATAACCGTATTTTCCGGCAAAACTGTTATAGTGAAAAAAACATGTGAAGTAAAATTCACTGGAATCCATCTCTGATACTTGGTTATACTGTAGCTATCCTTGTATGGTAAGGATAATGTTGGGATTGTGGAAAGAGAGGTCATTGAGAAAATATGACAAACCAGGTAATCGGTGGATTGGGGTGAACGATATATGAGAAAGTGATGTCTTATAACCAATTGCACCTATTTATTGAGCATTTGATGAGAACCATAAACACTCATGCAACCGATGTTGGTATCAGCTATGGTACTGAGGGTAAGTGGACGTATGATCTGTCGCGGAGGGGTATTACCTTGTCCGTTTCAGATGGTCAGGAAAATTATATAAGTCAACAGGGAAGAGAGCTTATAAATAATCAACTTCTATATAGCAAGAATGCGGAGATGCAAAAGGTTATCGAAAAGATAACCCTTGTGGCTGGGACGGATTTTTCCGTAATCATCCAGGGAGAGACGGGCACCGGTAAGACCATGATAGCGCGTCTGTTGCACACGTTTAGCAAGCGGAGCTCGCGCCCATTTGTCCACGTAGATATCAATGCGGTGCCGGAGTCCCTCATAGAGACGGAGCTTTTTGGCTATGAGAAGGGCTCGTTTACGGGGGCATACAAGCGAAAGAAGGGCTTCTTTGAAAGCGCTGACGGGGGCACCATATTCCTTGACGACATACAGAATCTCTCCGGCAAGGTGCAGGGTAAGATACTGAGCGTGGTTGAAGAAAAGAGGTTCTATCCCATAGGCACTGCCAAGGCCACCCACGTGGACGTTCGTCTGGTCGTGGCCACCAACGTGGATATTTCGGTGAGTCTGATGGACAGGACAATGCGCGATGACCTGTTCTACAGGCTTGGTGAGTTTTTCATCACCGTCCCGCCCCTGAGAAACAGACAGGAAGACATACCTGCGCTGTTCAGTGGGTTTGTCACCGACGCCGGTATCGAACTCAACCGCAATATTGTGGATATCTCAGAGGACGTCTTTATCATACTTAAACAACATCACTGGCCCGGCAATATCAGGGAACTCAAAAACGTCGCCAGACGGGCAACCCTGGTATGCACAACGGAGCGGCTACTGCCCCAGCACATTGAGATGTTGAGTCAGAAGTCAGTGGCTACTGTTGAGAGCTTACCTATTCCGCCGCTTAAGACCTCCACTGCCGAGGTGGTCAGACAAACCGAAAGCAAGGCCATCAAAGAGGCGCTCGCCTTTACCGGTGGAAACAAGAAAAAGGCTGCCGCCCTACTAAAGATTGATTATAAGACACTCATTACTAAAATAAAAGACTACGGCCTAAAGTAAAGACTACAGGTTGAAGTTCGGCAAATGTCAATGTACTCAACCACAATGCCCTTGTTTTACCCCCGTGGTTTGGCAAGTATCTCAAGTACCTTCAGGTCAAGAAACCGCTTGGAAGCCGCAGCGCGTATAACCATTACGGTATCGGCCCCTCTGCCTGTGCCGGCAACAACAACAACCTCACTGCCCTCCGGTACAAGTCCGGCATCGGCAGCCATCATAACCATCTCACAGCAGACCTTTGGTCCCTCTCCAAACCTCCGTAGCGCCTGTGCCACTATCATCGACGGATACATTCCGCCACTCTTGACAGATAACGCCGTATCCAGCGAATGTGTCACCATCGTTCCCGTGTAGAGTGTCGCACCGTTTTGGCGGATCGTATCAATGCTCTCTGCCGATATCTCTATCGTGTTGGCCTCCCGAAACCCATATGAATGCGTCACCACAACAACACGTGTATCCGTCCCCTTAAAGGCCTCCGAAAAGGCGATTCCGGTCTCACCCGTTGTGCTTGCCACTATCAGGTGCTTATAGCCATACTGTTCTATGGTCTTCCTGGTGAGCTGCAGGCATGAGGTCGTGTTGACCTTACCGGCTGTTTCAAAATACACTATTTGTTTTTCCATAATATCATTGACCTCCCTGGTCTAGCTGCTTGTTTTTTTGTTCGTTACCCTTTACGTTGAATCTGTTCATGCAAGCATCTAAGCCTTCCACGATGATGCACACAATGGCGTCAACTGCACGCTGTATGACCTCTTCCACCACGGTTGCCTCGGCCCTGCCAAAGCCGCTGAGGACGTACTCCTCAACCGCTACGGAGTGGTCCCTGCCAACGCCCAGCTTGACCCGCATAAAGTCCCTCAGCCCGGTACAGTCTATGATGGACTGTATCCCCTTATGGCCACCGGAGGAGCCGCCACGCCTGAGCTTCAACCGACCGGTGTCCATGTCTATGTCGTCGTGGACAACCACGGTGGTATCATGGTGATACTTCATTACGTCTCTGAGGGCATTTCCACTGAGGTTCATGTATGTGAGTGGTTTGATGAGCATTGCCTCACGGCCCTCAATGACCCCAGTGCCACTGTCGGCAACACCCCTGGTCTTTAACTTTATGGCATAGCGACCGGCCAGCTCGTCTATTACCATAAAACCAATATTGTGGCGCGTGTGTCTGTATCTGGCGCCCGGGTTGCCAAGTCCTGCTATCACCCACACAATGCCTCACCCCAAGGTTGAATCACTTGCAATGGCAATCCGCACATCAGAGTTGGTGGATTTACTTTGTTTTGTCCTCGACCTTTCCTTTCTTTATAACTTCCGGCTCTTTGGATGCCTCGGCGCCTTCTCCTGCGGCCTGCTCTGAGGCGAGCTGTGCCGTGGACAAGACGGTGGCAAGCAACTCCCCGACATCCGTGAGGACCTTTATGCCGGTGTCCACCTTGAGGTCGCTGACGTGCAGCGAGTGACCGATCTCAATGCCCGTGACGTCCAGTTCGACATGTGCAGGGATCGCATCGGGCAGACACTCTATCTCTATCTCACGCAGACCGGCCTGGAGTATGCCGCCATCACGTTTGACTCCCACAGCCGTACCCACCAGCAGCACTGCTACGCTTAACCTGACCGTCTCCAGCAGGGAGACCTCGTAGAAGTCCGTGTGCAACAGTTCGCCCTTTATGTGGTCAACCTGGTGGTCTTTCATCAGGGCCAACTTGGTGGTGCCGTCGCTGAAGTTGAGGTTAACCAGCAGTTGCTGGCCATAGCTGGCATTGACAAAGCCGACAAGCTCTTTCCTGTTTATCTGTATAGGCACGGACTGTCCGTGTCTGTAGATCACGCAGGGGATAACACCCTTGCGTCTCAACGAACGTGCCACTCCCTTGCCGGTTTCCGCTCTGACCTCGGCAGTCAGATTCATTCTTTCCATAGGTTTATCTTCTCCCGTTTTCCGTTAAAATTTTTTCGTGTTTAACTTAAAGTAAGTCCCCCGGGGCAATCGCATTTACACTGGAGCTGCGGCAAGCGTTACCACACCTGGCAAGCTCAAGCGTTACCCTGCAGGTACAATCTCAACTGGGCTACTGACGTGGAACTCTTGATAAGTACACTAAACTCATCAAGTTTATCGACCTTATCAATCCTCCTGAGCATATCCATAAGCTCCAGTCCCTCCGGACCATACTTGATTTCAAGCATCCCTTCTATACCTTCCAGCTTGCCTTCCAGCTTGCCTTCCAGCTTGCCTTCCAGCTTGCCTTCCTGCCTGCCTTTGAGTTCACCCTTTGTAAATATATCCTTAAAGAACTCGTATTCATCCAAATCAATTGTTATCGGCATGTTCAGTACCTCCTGTTTTACCTTGGTGGCCAAATTTCTTAATCCGGCAAGGTATAGCAATTTCCTGATATAATTTTCCCTTTCTCTGGGTTGTAATCGATAGAGTTTTGCAAGAATTCTCTTTATCGTGACATTGTCATCGTCTATTCTGCACAGAATAGCCAATATGTTATCATCAGGGTTATCGCTGTCAATGAGTTGGTTACCGTCAAGAGTACGGACGTCTATCAATTCGTAGGAATACTTTATTCGTTTAAACTCCATACTGCTTTTCATGTTTAGCGGCTTGTTGCCGATATACAAGACAATCTGTAGCGGTAACTTCTTGTACTGGTTGTATATGAAACCGGAATAGAGATACATACGCCCCAGCATGTTGTTATCGTTTGACGATTGCATCTCAATGTGAGCGATATCCCCATCCGGCAGCTCAATCAAGATATCGACCTCCCTTATCTGAATATCGGGGAATTGGATATCTATGAATCTACCCGTATCATATCCCGTCAGCAGCTTTAGGAACCTCTGCGGCACATCTTTAATGATATCTTTTAATACTATATCATACTTCTGGTGCATGACTATTATAATAATCCCACAGGAGTATCGCTGTCAACAGTTGATTCCAGGGGGGGGTGCATAAATTTTTCATGGGTAACAAATGGTAATAAAAATACGCATAAAGGGGTCAAGGGGCCGGCCCCCTTGCAGGGGGTTCTAAAGGGGCCAGGTGGGACCTGGAGCGCCAAGAAGCGGAGGGGGTGAGGCACTCCTGCCACAAACCGCCCCTTTCTTTCTTCTATTTGAGCAATTTTGATACCCGAAAAAACTCGAATCCGATCAGTATACATGTTTATGCTCTCTTGCTTATAAGAACAGCGAACTGATGGAGGACTCCACGTGTATCCTTTCGATGGCCTCGCCAAGCAGACGCGCCACGCTCAGGATGGTCAGCTTGGGGCAACTCTCTCGTTTGCTGTCAAGGGGGATCGTGTTTGTGGCAATGACCTGCTCGATAACAGACTCATTGATCCTCTGCACTGCCGGGCCTGAGAGGACGGCGTGCGTGCAGGCGGCATACACGACCTTGGCGCCATTTTCTATCAAAATCTGGGCGGCCTGAGCCGTTGTACCAGCGGTATCTATCATATCGTCCAGTATCAGGGCATCTTTGCCTTTTACGTCACCGATAACGTTCATCACCATGCAGACGTTTGCCTCCTCACGCCTCTTGTCAATTATGGCCAGGGAGCAGTTGAGGCGTCTGGCAAACGCCCTGGCCCGCTCCACGCCTCCGGCATCGGGGGAAACAATGACGAGGTTATCCACGGGGCAGTTCTGACGGATGTACTCCAAGAGCACCGGGATGGCATAGAGATGGTCTACGGGGATGTTGAAAAATCCCTGAATTTGTCCGGCGTGCAGGTCTATGGTCAGCACCCGGTGTGTGCCTGCCACTTCGATGAGGTCGGCCACCAGCTTCGAAGATATGGGCACGCGCGGTTGCACCTTTCTGTCCTGCCGGGCATAGCCGTAGTAGGGGATGACGGCCGTTATTCTTCCGGCAGAGGCTCGCTTGAGGGCATCTATCATCAGCAGCAACTCCATGATGTTGTTGTTGACTGGCATGCACGTTGACTGTATGACAAAGGCATCATCGCCGCGGACGTTCTCGTTAATCTTTATGGATATCTCACCATCGCTAAAATTCTTTACCGATGTATCAATTAACGGGATGTTCAGGTACTGAGACACCTCTTCTGCTAACATGCGGTTAGAGTTACCCGTTAGAAGTTTAATCTCTTTAGGCATTCTAATAACTCCTTTACTAAGTTGGGCAGCCTTGTTAAAGCGACCTTCCTGCTAATTAAAATTGGCCATCTTGCTAATTCCTGGGACGGGAGGATTCGAACCTCCAGATGGGAGATCCAAAGTCTCCTGACTTGCCGTTTGTCGACGTCCCAACCGTTCAAAGGTAATTATAAACCATGTGCAGCACAATTGTCAAAAAAAAGAAAAAATCTACGCCGTTGCCACTTCGGCAAAACCCCTTGTGCAGTAGGGGCAGAAGTGCCAGCCTGGCAGCCTTTGCTTACCGCAAACGGTGCATCTGTCCTCTCTGAGACTGCCACAAAAGGGGCAGAGCACATAATCAGGATAGAGTATATTGCCGCATTTCGTGCAAGGATACCCCATGCCGTCATCATCCTGCTCGGCATCCCCCATGTGGATGCTCCTGACAACCTCATCAATGGTTGTCAAACCGTTTTTGACCTTATAGATGGCATCATCACGGATAAAAGACATGCCACCCTCCACGGCCGCCTTCTCTATTTCTTGTTCGGGCGCCTCTTTGACGATCAGAGTACGGACCTTATGATTGAGCGTCAGTATCTCAAAGATGCCCATACGCCCCTTGTAACCCGTCTTGCCGCAATTGGAACATCCAGAACCTCTGGAGAATTTAAAGCTCTGTGATTTTGCGTTGCCGTTAAGCCCCATCTTTAAAAGCTCCTCACTTGAGGGGGTGTATGACTTGCTGCACTTGGTGCATATCTTGCGCACAAGCCTCTGGGCAATGATGCCCCTCAGGGCCGAGGCCAACATAAAGGGCTTGACCCCCATGTTGACCAGACGTGCAATGGCCCCCACTGCGGAGTTGGTGTGCAGCGTTGACAACACCAGATGGCCCGTAATAGAGGCCTGTACCGCTATGTTGGCCGTTTCGGCATCCCTCATCTCACCCACCAGGATGATGTCAGGGTCTTGCCTCATCGCAGCACGCAGACCATGCGCAAACGTCATGCGCTCGGTGATCGCTATCTGGTTTATGCCATCGACGTTGTACTCTATGGGGTCCTCAAGGGTCATTATGTTAATCGTTGGCTCCTTGACTGCGTTGATTATGGCATAGAGCGTGGAACTCTTACCACTACCCGTAGGCCCCGTTACAAGGACAATGCCATTAGGGACGGACAGCGCACCATTTAATCTTGCGGCATCCCTGTCTGTCAAACCTATGTCCTTGACGTTGAGGATGGCCGAGCTTGAGTCCAGAAGTCGCATGACAATCTTCTCTCCATACTGGCTGGGCAGCGTATTAACACGCAGATCGACCTCCTTGCCGTCTATCTTGATCTTTATCCGACCGTCTTGCGGAATCCGCCTCTCCGCTATATCCAGCGCCGACATGATCTTCAACCGCGATGACACCGCACGTTGCACGTGTGCGGGCAGTTGATTGACGCTGCGCAACATGCCGTCCACTCTGTAGCGTATGTCAAGCGTCTTCTGCTTTGGCTCAATGTGGATATCACTGGCCTTCATCCTCACGGCCTGAAGCAGTATCTTGTCCACTATGCGGATGATTGGAGGGGAGTTGCTGTCATTTATCAGGTCATCGCTGGTCTGATATATATCCGCATCAAGACCTGTCTTATCTGCGCTTACGTCTATATCCCTCAGGGGACTGTTGTACTGATAATAGCGCATGATCGCATCCCTGATCATAGACGGGGTTGACACCGTAACCGTTATCTGCTTTCCGGTGATACGTCCTATTTCCTTTATGATTGCGATGTCCAGGGGGTTGGCCATGACAATGGTCAGGTCGCGGTTGTCCAGCTTCAGGGGGATTAGCATATTGGTCTGCGCCACCGACTCGGCGATAAGCTCGATGGCCTTTATGTCGGATGTAACCGCGGTCAGGTCAGTGAAGGGTATCCCCAACTGGGTGGAGAAGGACTTGCAGATGTCCCTTTCGCTAACGATACCCTTTTCCGTGAGCAGTTCGCCCAACTTCTTTGTGCAACTCTGCTTGTCACTAAGGGCTTCCGATATCTGCTGCTCGGTTACCAGTCCTGCATCTATAAGGATGTTGCCCAGTCTTTTCACCGGTTTTTTTTGATAGAATTGGATTATCCCCTTTCGTATGTCCGTGGCAGTAGAAACCTTTACCCTGATGTTTTTACCGGAGGCAAACGTCAGGGTATCAATTACCTCTCTGTCGAGGGGATCGCTGGTGGCTACATACAGGATGTTTCCCTCAACACTTAACGGTAGTGTCAGAAACTTGATGGCCAGCTTCTCCGGGACGAGCTTCAGGGCCTCCGGCTGACAATTGTAATCATCCATTTCAACAAACGGTAAGCCCAGTTGAGCCGATACCGCCCTGGCTATATCCACGTCCTTGATCAGGCCCTCTTCAACCAGGATGTCTCCTAGTCTTTTCTTTTTCTCTCTTTGAAGCTCAAGGGCGTGTTCAAGATTAGCAGGTTCCAGCAGTCCGGCTGCCAGCAAGACATCGCCCAGCATCACCTTTTTACCTGAGGGCGAGAGCTTTGTCTCTATCGCATTTGCCATAGATAATGTCACGGGTATCTCACCCAAACACTGAGAACATTCAACGTTATAAAACCTGTTAATCGCCTCTTTTATCTCCGTTGTGGTGGATATCACGATCTTCATGATCATACCTGTGGCAATGGCAATGGCGTTGATGGCATTGATGTCGAGTGGATCGGCCATGGATACAACCAGTACCCGCCTGATAATCGTCAGGGGGACGATGAGGTGCAGTTGAGCCAACCCTTGGGGAATGAATTGCAGGGCATCCTGGTTTGCTTCGACGTCCTTGAGCTCCTTGTAGGGGATGCCCAACTGTGCGGAACAAGCCAGCACGATGTCTTTTTCCGTAGCCGCCTTATCGGCAACGAGTATCTCTCCCAGTCGGCGGTTATCCGTTTCTTGTTTTTTTCAGTGCTGCGGCAAGCTGTTTTTTGTTTATTACCTTTGATTTTA
>NZ_JABXWD010000133.1 GCF_019173545.1 Candidatus Magnetobacterium casense
TCCCAAACCTATGAGAAGTGGGGCCTTTCGTGATATGGATTTTGTAAAGGAAAGACTTGGAGTTGAAGTCCAATTTGGCAAGTACGCATTTATGGTCTATAATGTTTGCGCAAAGATGACAATTTTTAATAAACTTGGTGTTATTAATGCCGGAGTCGAAATAGTACCCGTAAAAGAATTCGCTGCTGAAATGTCCACTGGTGTTTCTTATTTTGAGCAGTTCGTTTGGGATTTAGAGACAAGGGGAAGTGCTGATATTGACATTCCAGTGTTAATTATTGGAGTTTCTGGTTAATCTATCCCACTACTAAATACAAGGGAGGCATATAATAGATGATTAAGACTCAGTTTATTGAGGAAAACGGAAAACCCATTGCCGTGATAATGGACCATAAAGAATATCTAAGGCTTAAAGAAATCGAAGAAGACATAGATGATTACTACTCCGCCTTGGAAACCAAGCTAAACAACAAGGAATGGGTAAGCCATAAGGAGCTAAAAGACCAATTAGGTATATGAGAGTGATAAAACGTTTGAGTGCTATACTCCTGGCGCTGATTGTGCTGTCGATGGTTACGACTTTTGCGGCGGCGACTATAACTCTCCCGCAAACGGGGCAAACCACCAGCTACGTCGATGGCGATGGTGGGGCGATAAGGGCCGGTGTTGCGTGGCCGACCCCACGGTTTAAGGACAACGGTAACGGCACGGTCACGGACAAACTCACGGGTCTGATGTGGATGTCAAATGCCAACATGGCCGGTGGCAAGGTGACGTGGCAGGAGGCACTCAATCTCGTGGATTCGCTCAACAAGGGCGCCGCAAGGAGTTACACCAACTGGCGTCTGCCAAACGTCAATGAACTGACGAGTCTCCTCAACACCGAACACTCACTTGCCGCTAACTGGCTCAACACGCAGGGGTTTAAGGGCGTGCAACCATACTACTACTGGTCCTCCACCTCCTATGCGCCCAGGACGTCCTTTGCCTGGGTCGTTGGGATGGGCAACGGCATTGTGTTCTACGATGACAAGATATTCAAAAACGCCTTCTTCTGGCCCGTTCGCACGGCAGCGGTATTGGACAATCCGCCGTATAATCCAATCGTTGCTCAAACCGGGCAGACCACAAGCTATGCCCCCGGCGATGATGGCGCACTAAAATCCGGCGCTGCATGGCCAACTCCACGATTTAAGGACAACGGCAACGGCACCATCACCGACAATCTCACGGCCCTGATGTGGGTCAAAGACGCCTCCACTCCATTAGTTGGCACATGCACGGGCGGGATCAAGGCCTGGCAAGAGGCCCTCGACTACGTGCGGTGTCTCAACGCCGGAAACTACCTGGGATACAACAACTGGAGATTGCCCAATAGCAGGGAGCTTGTAAGCCTGATTGACCGTTCAATGGCATGGCCACTTGCCCTGCCACAGGGACATCCGTTTACGTCGGTACAGTCGCAATACTACTGGACTGCTGATACATATAGTATCTATAATCCCTATGCCTGTGTAGTCCTCCTGGCCAGCGGCGCCGTCGATTACACCAATAAAACGTATCAGTACTTTGTCTGGCCAGTGCGTACAGAACAGTATAGCGCGTTTTAATCGATTGCAATACAAAGAAAGAAAGGGGCGGCTCCGCCCCCCTTCAGAACCCCCCGCAAGGGGACCAGTCCCCTTGACCCCATAAAAATGCCATGTATTTTGTATTTAAGTCTGCTATAGTTTGACTATACCGTCCTTGCCAGAACTGCTACATAGACCTCTTTGGCCCCGGCATCCAGTAACACCTTGGTACACTCGTTGACCGTTGCACCGGTGGTCAGCACGTCGTCAACTAGCAGTATGCGCTTGTCCCTGACATCCCTTGAGACCTCAAAGGCATCCTTGAGCGCACGAAGGCGCTCTTCCCTGGACAAATGCACCTGATGCCCCGTGTCCCGAATCTTTAAGGCAGCGTCATCCGCAACGGCAATACCAAACTCCTCTGAAAGGCGATGCGCCAAGAGTAGTGTCTGATTAAATCCTCGCTCTATGAGCCTCTTTTTTGTCACCGGTATTGCCGTTATCATGTCAACCTTTGGTATGGGCAGTGAGCAGATAAGGTCGCCCAACGGCCCTGCAAGACGCTTGATGGGAGAAAACTTGTACCTGATTATGGCCTCCCTTAAAACGCCCTCATAGACCCCAAAGACAAACGCTGCCCTGTACAAGGGACGCACATCCCTACAATCCTGACACATGACGTCGGAGTCATCGCCTGAAGACTCAGCAAGTGGCCTACAACACACACTACAGTGCGCCTCCGTCATGGGCCTGAGCGTTGACCAACACCTGCTACAGATAGGAGCAGTGCTGATGCTGTCGGAGGGCTGCAAGCACATCGGACAACTCTGTGGAAACAAAAGGCCCGCAAGCCAGTTGAGAAACCTGTGGATAGTCCCGGAACTCATGCAGAGAGCGCCATTACGTCATAGCAGAGTTCGCTTGATTTGATAATCTTCTTTTAACTCTACCCGCCGACCAAAAGTATCCATTATAGTTCATTATCCTCTATGTAGGATTCACGTAATATAGCGCGTTTCGATTGCGTGCGATACAAGAAAAGAAAGGGGCGGCTCCGCCCCCCTTCAGAACCCCCCGCAAGGGGACCAGTCCCCTTGACCCCATAAAATGCCATTATCTTGTATTTAATCCAATCGAAACGTGCTATATTATATATCAATTGTCAAAAATTATTTTTATTTATTATAGTGTCTACTTTGACAATGTCACATTTAAGTAAACATGCAGACACCGGTTCAAGGACACGGAAGCAGGCGCAAAGGAGGTCAGATTATTGGGGGTATCCATATCAATGTTTCATGATAAGCGGGGTGGTGCATTATGAACAGTTGTCGCTGCCGTTTTAGAGGGAGGTCTTTTTAAACGCCCATCTGTTGTTACCCGTGTCGTCCCTTATGAGTTGCTCCGAGGTGATTACCGACGATATGCAGATGTTGGGCAGACCACTGCCCGGATGTGTACCGCCACCAACGATATAGCAGTTTGACAGTTCCTCTGATCTGTTGTGCGGTCTGAAGTAAAACATCTGTCCGAGATCATGACTGAGGTTAAACACCGCCCCGTTATAGATATTGAAGTCGCTTTGCCAGTCGTGCGGGGTAATGATTTTTTCCACCTCTATGTGGTCTTTTATGTCAGTCATGCCGGTCTGCCTGACGATGAAGTCCAGCACCTGGTTTCTGAAGTCGTGCTTGGTCTCTTGCCAGTTTACCTGTGCCTTGTTGTTGGGGACAGGGACGAGGACGTATATCGGCGACTTCCCTGCGGGTGCCAGCGTATTATCGGTAACAACGGGGTTATGCACGTACACCAGCGACATCGACGACGGCCTCCTGGTCATCGTGATATCGTCCATGTGTGCCTTGAAATCACTGCCAAAGAGCAGGTTGTGATGTGGTAGGTTGTATGTCTTGTTCACTCCCAGGTACAACATAAAGGTTGAACAGGAGTAACGCCTCCTTTTGAGGTCATTGTCGGTGTACTTTCGCCTGTTGTCCATGAGATTGGACATGGCATAGGCAAAATCGGCATTGATGACGACATAGTCTGCCGTGACCTCCTGGCCGCCTTCCAGAAGCAACCCGGTTGCCGTCCTGTTTTGGCTCAACACACGGTTTACCTTTGTGGAGGTATGTATCCGTCCGCCATACTCTTGCACGACCCTGACCATTGCCGCTGTAAGCTGATTCAATCCGCCCCTGACGTGATATATTCCCCACCTGTGCTCTATGTATGAGATCAGCGAATAGGCCGATGGCGCCCGCCACGGCGACATCCCGATGTACTTGGTCTGAAACGCCATTGCCAGGCGCATCTTGTCGTTGCTGAAGTATCCCTCCAGGCGCCTTCTGAGCGTGCCGGTGACATCCATCTGCGGCAATGCCTCTATGAAGTGGGGCATCAGAAAGTCATACAGGTTGTCGTAGGGAACCTTAAAGCAGCGTTCTATGCGTCCGTATCTGTAGCCCTCGTTGCGCATAAATCTGCGGTAGTTATCCACCTCGTCAGGGAACAGCCTATTGATTTCGGCGATTGTCTTTTCTGTGTCCGTGGAGGGATAGAACTCCGTCCCGTCATCGAACCGTAGTCTGTACAGAGGGTCCAGCGGTATAAGTTCCGCGTAATCCCTGATGTTTCTACCGGCCAGGGCAAACAACTCCTCAATAAACTGAGGAAGCATCAAAAACGTCGGACCTATGTCAAATATATAGTCACCGATAATATGCCTCCCTGTTCTGCCGCCGACAGAGGCCGCTTTCTCATAGACGGTAACGTCATACCCCTGTCGTAACAGCAACATCGCCGTAGCCAATCCACCCGGACCGGCACCAACGACAACAACCCTCTTTTTCATCGTTCGTATCCTTTTTGTATTATATCGGCAACAGCAGGGTAATCCGCTATATCCATGGAGTAATGTGCGTACCTGATAACCGAGTCCTTACCAATCAGAAAAACCCCCGATAGTTGCATCACATCCCCCACGGGCACCCCTGGCAGATGTCCCTTGCCCAACGCCCTCAGTCCGCTTATGAAGGTCTTTGGCGAAACGATATCGGTTATCCCTGCCTTGAGCAATCCGTAGGTCTTGTACAGATGCTTATGTGGGTCACATATAATTGTAAAAGTCAGTCCGTGGGCTTTGCGGAAGGACTCCGCCTGCCTCGGCGTGCCCATCCCCACCAGCACGATCCTGGTATCAAGGGCGTCAAACAGTCGTCTTTCTCCGTGCAACTGCACGACCTGCTCACGGCAGAACGGTCATCCAAAGTGCCGCAGAAAGACAAGCAACACGTTGCTTTGCTGCCACAGTCCGCTTAACGGCACCTCGCTGCCATCGGACAAAATCACCCTTGCCTCTCTTGCGCTGTCTCCGTGTCTTAAAAAATTATCCATGATCCCATTATACACGACCGGCGAACCTAGAAGCAATACCCCCCATGCTCACCGGTCAGGGCTATCGTATTTGTCTGCAGGAACTGTGGAGAAGGGGAAACTATGATCACCTTGTCCATAAATCAATATTTGGTATTTGGATATTTGGTGATACCTTCGCCATTAAACAACTTTAGATAGCCTGTTAAGTAACCGAAAGAAGGGGTCAAGGGGGCTGGCCCCCTTGCGGGGGGTTCTAAAGGGGGGCGGAGCCGCCCCTTTCTTTCTTTTCTTAGGGGTGAGCTATATAAGCGCCACAATCAACCGTGGTTGCCAGGATTTAAGCCACTTTTATATATTCGTAGCATGGTATTGTTACTGTGCTTAAACGATGCAACCACGCCGGACTGGAGTGATACCCCAAATTAAGACTTTGAAAAAAACAGTTGAGATTAATTACAATAGAGGGGAGCAATAGATTGCCGTATACAATGACAGTGCTTTGAAAGAAAGGAGGTTAACAGATGGGTTTTGTTGTAGGATTGAAGTGCCGTGAGTGTGCAAGGGAGTATGCTGTGGAGCCGATTTATGTATGCGAGTTTTGTTTTGGTCCCCTTGAGGTCGTCTATGACTATGAGAAGATAAAGAGTGCCCTCACGCGGGAAAAGATACTCCAGCGGGAGAAGAACCTGTGGAGGTACAGGGAGCTTTTACCGATAGATGGCGAGCCACAGGTAGGATTACATTCCGGATTCACGCCTCTGGTAGAGACCAAAAACCTTGCCCGTGCCCTTGGGGTCAAAAGCCTGTTTGTCAAGGATGATACCGTGGTGCATCCCACGCTTTCGTTTAAGGACAGGGTTGTGGCGGTTGCCCTGACAAAGGCCAAGGAGTTCGGTTTTGATACGGTATCGTGTGCCTCAACGGGCAACCTTGCACACTCCGTTTCGGCGCACGGGGCCAAGGCCGGGTTTAAGCGGTTTATCTTTATCCCTGCTTCGCTGGAAGCCAGCAAGATTGTGGCATCGCTTGTCTATGAGCCGAATCTCATAGCCGTTGACGGCAACTACGACGACGTCAACCGGTTGTGCAGCGAAATAGCGAATAAGTACAAGTGGGCGTTTGTAAACATCAACATTCGACCGTTCTATGCCGAGGGGTCCAAGACGCTTGGCTTTGAGACGATAGAGCAGTTGGGTTGGAAAGCCCCTGACAACGTGGTAGTGCCCTGTGCCAGCGGGTCGTTGCTGACGAAGGTGTGGAAGAGCTTTAAGGAGTTCCACGACATCGGAGTCCTCGATAATCTGCACACGCGTGTTTTTGCCGCCCAGGCCGAAGGCTGTAACCCCATAGTCAGCGCCATAAAGAGCAAGGTAGACGTCATCAGACCGATCAAACCACACACCATTGCCAAATCGCTTGCCATCGGAAACCCCGCTGATGGTTACTACGCCCTGAAGATCATCCATGAGACGGGAGGCCATGGCGAAGACGTAACCGATGACGAAATCATCGAAGGCATACAGTTGCTTGCACGCACCGAAGGCATATTCGCCGAAACAGCGGGCGGGGTTACGGTGGCAGTCACCCGCAAGCTCATCGAACAGGGCGTCATCGGTAGGGACGAAACCACGGTTATCTGTGTCACCGGCAACGGACTCAAGACACAGGAGGCGCTTACCGGAAGAACCGTTAAGCCACACCACATCTCACCACACATGAATTCCTTTGAGGAAGTATTAAATAAGATCAGATAAAATTATGGAGGCATTATGTCAGTAAAAGTGAGAATCCCCACCCCCCTGCAAAGGCTCACGGAGGGAAAGCAGGAGGTAGAGGCTAACCCCGGCACCGTTATAGCCATCGTAGGAGAACTCGATACCAGGTACCCCGGGATTGCCGAGCGGATATCCGAAGGTGGAAAGATACGGCGGTTTGTGAACATATATGTAAACGAAGAAGACATACGGTTTTTAAAGGCAGAGGAGACCCAAGTACAGGACGGTGCGGAGATATCCATAGTGCCGGCCATAGCCGGTGGCTGTTTTTGAATACCGACATGGAGATAACAATGAAGAGACGAATAAAGCTAACCTTTCCGCAACACCTGATCAAGGAGCCGGTCATCTACACGGTGGCCAAAAAGTATGATGTCATGCCCAACATCAGGCGTGCCCGTGTGACTGAGACCGTGGGAGAGATGATCCTGGAGATTGATGGCGAGCAAGACAAGGTTGAACTTGCCATAGAGGGCCTCAGAGAAGCAGGCGTGGACGTAGAGCCTGTCGATGGCGACATAATCCAATAGAGTGAGCGCCCTGCAACAATAATCTAAAGAAGGAGATATAGGATAAATGATCAAGGAAGACAACCTGGATGGTATATCAGTCAATAAAAACACAGCGTGGGGTGGTATTATCGATACATACAGGGATTACCTGCCGGTTAGCGCGAGCACTCCGGTTGTTTCGCTAAACGAGGGTAATACGCCCTTGATCAGCGCCGGGAACTTGTGCCGGAAGATAGGTTTTGCCGGCAGGGTGTATTTCAAGTTTGACGGTCTTAATCCCACGGGTTCGTTTAAGGACCGCGGTATGACGATGGCGATATCAAAGGCCGTTGAGGATGGCGGCAGAGCGGTCATCTGTGCCTCTACGGGTAACACGTCAGCCTCTGCGGCGGCCTATGCTGCCCGTGCAGGGATCAGTTGCATCGTGTTGATCCCCGAGGGCAAGATAGCCCTTGGCAAATTGGTGCAGGCTATTATTCATGGAGCGGTGGTGTTGCAGATAAAGGGCAACTTTGACGTGGCGCTGTCCATTGTCAGGGCGGTGGTAGAGAAGTACCCGATAACCCTGGTCAACTCCATAAATCCCTACCGGATAGAGGGTCAGAAGACGGCGGCCTTTGAGGTCTGCGATCAATTGGGAGTTGCCCCCGACTACCATGTGCTGCCGGTGGGCAATGCGGGCAATATTACAGCCTATTGGAAGGGCTACAACGAGTACAAGGCCAAGGCAAAGATAGACACGTTGCCTGTGATGGTGGGTATCCAGGCAGCGGGGGCGGCCCCCATTGTCAGAGGCTGCGTGGTGGAAAACCCCGAGACGATTGCCTCTGCCATCCGGATCGGCAACCCCGCCAGTTGGAAGTTTGCCCAACAGGCCAGAGACGACTCTGGCGGCGTCATAGACATGGTTACCGACGAAGAGATTCTGAATGCCTATGCCCTGGTTGCAAAGATGGAGGGCGTCTTCTGTGAGCCTGCATCGGCGGCATCCATCGCCGGATTGATAAAGCTCAATGCAAGCGGGTATTTCAAGAAAGGTTCCACGATAGTCTGCACCCTCACGGGAAACGGCCTCAAAGATCCAGACACCGTCTTTAAGATCAACAAAGACCCCCTCAAGGTCTGGTCTGACCTCAACGCCGTCGAGGACTACATAAGACAGTTGATTTGAAATATGGATATTAACAAATGCAAGTGAATTCATCAGATGTTGACATAACAAAGCCAATTGATATTGCTTACAAAAGAACGTGTGAGTGTAAACCAACGCATATAAACTGTATGACCCCAAAGGAATGGCTAAAAAGCCAAATAGGTGTGTGGCAATTTACATATGAAAAGAGGGATATACGAGACAAGACATTGCATCCTGCAACATTCCCGATTACGTTGGCTCAAAAGATAATATCGCTCTTTTCACATGAAGGTGAGCTGGTCGTTGACCCCTTTGTTGGAAGTGGTACAACGCTTGTTGCTGCACGTGATCTAAACCGTAATTCAGTTGGTTTTGATTTACAAAATAGTTATGGCACTCTTTCATTATCCAGGTTGAACGATAGTTGTATTTTTAATACGTCTAAGCAGATATTTGTAAATGACGATGCGAGAAATATCCATGAGTATTTTGACGAGAAAACCATAAGTCTTATCTGGACTTCGCCTCCTTACGCAAACCTGTTAAACAGGGAAAGGAAAAACAAGTCAAGACGTATCAGAAACAATGAACAACTTGGTAAAATTGAACAATACTCACAAGATACAAGAGATTTGGGAACAATGCCTCTAAAGGACTATTGCCAGGCAATGGGTGACATCTTTCACTCTATCTTACCACTATTGAAACCAAAAGGACATTGTGTCATAAATGTCCCTGAT
>NZ_JABXWD010000134.1 GCF_019173545.1 Candidatus Magnetobacterium casense
GTGGCTTCGTCAAAGAAAGAATGGGGGCTTCGCCCCCTACCCCCTACAAGAAGGGCGGCTCCGCCCCCTCCTTGACCTCCCCTGCAAGGGGACCAGTCCCCTTGACCCCCGTTTATCTTACCCACCAAAAGTTTATGCACCCTTGTATTTCATGGTAGCACAAGAAAGAAAGGGGCGGTTTGTGGCAGGGGTGCCTCACCCCCTCCGCTTCTTATTCTTTTCCCTTAAGTTTCTGTTCTGCCTGTTGCAGTTGCCTTCCGATGTAGATGGCGTGACCGATGTCTGAGATGGCGTGGTCGCGTTTTAGCTCGTACTGAATGCGTTCCGCCTTCTTGCTCCTGTACCGGGCGATAACGCTGCCCTCATAGATGTGACTTACCACGATGAAACCGTCCTCTACGCCAACGTCAAACTGCCCGTGTGGATCTGGGGTGAACTCAAACCGCTTCTCCTTCTCCCCGACGACCCCTGAGATGCGTTCGTAGTCGGCGGTGTTGATGCTGATGGAGTGGCTTATTATCGTGATTGCCCCCGGCGGTATGCCAACGCCACTGCTGATAACGTCACGGATATTCATCAGGCCGTAAAAGTTTTGCAGCCAGGCATCCACGGCATTGTGCGTGCGGAAGACGGCATTGAGGGTCAGTCTGCTTTCTTTTTCGCTCCAGGACGCTCCTGGTTCAAACGTCCTCAGAAAGATGGAGACCAGACACGGCCTGCCCTGGTGCGTGGTGAGGTCTGATCGGGCATCCCACAGGCCGATAAAGGCACCCCTGTCCTGGGGATTGTCCCTGAGCTTTCTGATGCACTCCGATATGGCATCGACGCCAAACCAAGCGTTTATACGATTGCCGTAGTTGTATGTCTCATCGCCCCTGATATCGGGACTTAATAGCCGCTGCTGATACCGGTGAAAGGCCTCAAGGTCAAAGCCATACCGAGCCAAGAGTTCAGCGGATTCTTCGGCGGGTCTTTCGACGACGACCTTAACGTTTTGCAGCTCCTTGCGATTGCCCTTCCTGGGGCCGAGGTTGACCACGGGGGCAAAGCGATGCAGGCAAAAGATAAGCTCCTTCCACGCCTCCAGGGGCGTCTCCCTGATGATCGTAAACCCCCTGTGATTGCACGGAAAAGATGCCACCTGCGGCTCTACCAGTTCGATCCTGACCCTCTCCGTATCGGCCATACCGCAGTTGCCAAGGTCGGTGGTGCTAAAGAATTCCCCAAGCCTCCTGGCAAAATCGGTTTCGTTTATGTCACCCAGGGAAATCACAGTCGGTGGATGTTTGAATAGTTCCGGGGACAGTCGGGCATCAATCAGGCGTCTGGTGCCTATGATCCTGTTGTGTTGTACCCCCAGGGCGGTATGCGCCTCAACGCCTCGCGCAAAGAACGCCTCCAGTTCCTGCCGTGAGCCGGAGCGATCGTTGCCGCAGACCAGGAGGTGGGTAAGTTGCGGATTGTGCAGGAGGTTGACCAGGAGGTGTTTGAGACCGTTCCCGTAGAGGTTGCCAAAGACGGCGATTGGTGAGGTGTCAGGGGCAAGGTCGATGCCCCATTCCTCAAACCTCCTGCGCACCCTGGAGCGTTCAGACCACAACGTGACAACCCCCACACAGCCGCAGGGATTTACAATATCCAGTGACTCCCTGAAGTACAGGGGTTGAAAGTCATTTTTATCGTTCAAGACAGTCTATCCCGCTCTGTTTAGTGTGGTATTGGGTATCCTCTAAAAAAAGCATGGTAAAAGATTTAGTAGGAAGGGGTCAAGGGGACTGGTCCCCTTGCAGGGGGTTCTGAAGGGGGGCGGAGCCGCCCCTTTCTTTCTTTTGCTACCATGAAATATAAAGAAGATACTGGTATTGGTTCGTTGTGTTTTTGGAGGCTCTCAAGATAGCCTTTTATAGCGTCCTTTATATTTACAATTGCCTCCTGGCGGGTTTTGCCCTGTGAGATACACCCAGGCAGGGTAGGGCATTGGGCTACAAACATACAATCCTCGTCCTGCTCAATACGGATACGAAACCTCATTGTTTAACCTCCGTTTCTTGCTTATCGCACATATCGTAATCTAACAAATGCCCTTAGACCCTGTCAATTTAGCGTTAAAATTCTTTAATGCGATTGCCCTGAGAGGGTGACTAAGAAGCTTGACACGGTGATGGTTATGAGGTACAATAAAGTCATGTCTAATCACACCATAAGATTACATAAAAACAGGCCTTATAATTTTACCGTGGTACTCGAGCCGGACGAAGACGAATGGTTTGTCTATTGCCCTCTGTTAAGGAGCGAAGGGGCCGTTACTTGCGGACGTACTCCGACGGAAGCCATAAAAAATATCCAGGATGTACTGGAAATGATAGTAGAAGAGTTCATCGTGGACGGCAGAGAAATACCTGAAAATGAAACTGATGTGGAGATAAAAACGGTCGTCTCTGTTTGATTGATGTCCCTTGACTACAAACGCCTTAGGAGTCTTACAGCTCAGGTTATCATTCATGCTCTTTTAAAAGATGGCTTCTATTTGCGTCACCAAAGCGGTAGCCACCAACGCTATTACCATGCAGACGGTCGAAAAGTAACCGTTCCCTATCACACTCCAAGTCAGACTTTTAAGCTCAAAACTCTGAAAGCTATTATTGAAGAGCAAGCTCGCTGGACAGATGAAGATTTAAAAAGGCTGAAAATTATCAGATAATACTTCTCAACGCATTCGGTAAGACGCTATACAGGTGAAGTTTTGGTCATCGAACACTCGCAACGCCGATGCCTCGACAAACACGATGCAGGCTACGCCGAATCATAATATCCGCCTTACATCCAGGAATTCCCGTGCCCCCCTTGGCATCCATTAAATGTTATCACTTTTGAATAGCAGTGGTACCACATAGCGGTTGGCGACGCGACCGTTGGGTTTACCACATAATATAGGTATCCTCTTTAAAAAGCAGGGGTAATTTTTATTTCACGGTAAAAGGCATGGATTCCTGCTTTCGCAGGAATGACAGTTACAGCCGTTTTCCAAGTTTGTCATTCCTGGCTTGACCAGGAATCCAGGATGCGTAAAAGTATAGTTACCATGAAATATAAAGAAGATACATTTCAACTATAGATAGCTGAATTATTACCTTCTTTCTTTTTTTCTTGATTATGTTACAATACGTGATGGAGTTTGTCCTGTTAAAATATCTATGACGTAGGGAGCGTACTTATGAATGATGTGTTTTTGAGGGCATGCAGAGGGGAGAAGACCCCCTTTACACCAATATGGATCATGAGACAGGCGGGTCGCTATCTGCCACAATATCAGAAGATACGTGCCGACGTTGATTTCCTGACCCTGTGCAAGACCCCTGAGCTGGCCGCCACGGTCACCAGGCAACCCGTAGACATACTGGGCGTGGATGCCGCAATCCTGTTTTCGGACATCCTCATCCCTGCCGAAAAAATGGGCATGGAGCTGCATTTCCCCGAAACCGGCGGCCCCGTCTTTAATAACCCCGTCAGAAACATCGCCGATGCTAATACCCTAAGGGTCATACAACCACAGGAGGATGTCCCATACGTATTAGAGACAATCAAGCTACTCGTTGCCGACCTGAGTGTGCCGCTGATTGGCTTTGCCGGAGCGCCATTTACCGTCCTGACGTACATGGTCGAGGGGGGCAGCTCAAAACACTTCATACACACCAAAAAAATGATGCACACCAACCCCAACCTCTTTAACGCCATCATGGGGACGATAACCCAGAGCACGATTGCCTATCTTACGGCGCAGGTGGAGGCGGGCGTCCATGCCCTCCAGCTATTTGACTCGTGGGCGGGCGTGCTCTCTGCCACGGACTACAAAAACTGGGTCTTCCCATACGTGAAAAAGACGCTCAACGCACTGAAACCACTCGGTGTACCGATCATATACTTTGTCAACAACTGTGCCGGTATCCTGCACATAGCCGCAGACTCCGGGGCCGACGTCATCGGCGTAGACTGGCGCATAGACATAGACGACGCCATCAACCGATCAAAGCAGATGCCAATCCAGGGCAACCTTGACCCGTGTATACTGTTTTCGACCAGACCATACATCCAGATCGCTGCCAAGTCGATAGTCCTCAAGGCATCCCAGGCCAAGGGGCACATCTTCAACCTCGGACACGGTATACTGCCCGAAACACCCGTAGACAACGTCAAGGCCCTCGTTGATACCGTACACGAAGTAAGCCTGCGCAAATGACTCGGTGGCCACAAATTTGAACGCAACCATGATATTTGATTGACAAAATAATGGGGTCAAGGGGGCTGGCCCCCTTGCAGGGGGTTCTGAAGGGGGCCAGGAGCGCATTGAGCCGGGGGGCGCTGCCCCCTCCTGGAGCGACAAGAAGCGGAGCCGCCCCTTTCTTTCTTCTATTCAGGCAATTTTGATACCCGAAAAAACTCGAATCCGATCAGTATACTTAAAAAAAACAGGTCTTGTCAAAAGAGGTGCTACTTTGCTATGTTAAACGTAGCATATGAAAACAGAGGTATTATGGGTACAAAACACATCTTTAGAATAGGCAAGTACGACCTCAAGGAAGAGATAGGCCGTGGGGGAATGGGGATAGTATATCGCGGCGTGGACCCTTACATAAACCGTGAGGTAGCGATAAAGGTTGCCAATGCCGAAAACATGCACGACAGCGAAAACGCCAACCGCTACAGACGCATGTTCTTCAACGAGGCTCGGTGTGCCGGGATACTCGACCACCCCAATATAGTCCACGTCTATGACGCCGGCATAGAGATAAAGCACTGTTACCTTGTCATGGAGTTTGTCAGGGGCGCCAAGAGCCTCAAGGACTACTGCAAGCCCGATAAGCTGCTGCCCAGGGAAAAGGTCATCGAAATCATCTTTAAGTGCTGCAAGGCGCTTGACTATGCCCACAACCTGGGAATCATCCACCGGGACATCAAGCCGGGCAATATCATGATGACCGAAGACCTCGACGTCAAGATCGGCGATTTTAGCATCGCCCAACTCAACAAGACCGACGTCACGCAGGTAGGCGGCCTGATGGGTTCTCCGCAGTACATGTCCCCGGAGCAGATCAAGGAGGAGGAGTTGACCAACCAAACCGACCTGTACTCCCTGGGCGTGGTTATGTACGAGTTGCTGACGGGGATGCCGCCCATGAAAGCCGATAACCTCTCAAGCCTGATCCTGAAGATAATCAACGACGACCCACTACCCATGCATGTCTACAAGCCCGATATGCCGGAAGTCCTGGAGATGATAGTGAAAAAGGCCATCAATAAAAACCCCCAGCAACGCTACCCCCGTGGCATCGACTTTGCCGCAGACCTGGTAGGTGCCATGAAGAGCCTCAAACATGCCGACAGGGTTATCAAGGAACAGGTGCGGCATGAGATGCTCAGAAAGCTGGAATTCTTCAATGGTTTTTTTAACTCCGAGCTGTCCGAAGTCATGCGAGCCAGCTCGTGGGTCGAGCACCCCGCAAATGACCCCATCATCACCGAAGGCGATATCGATGACTCCTTCTTTATAATCGTATCGGGACAGGTGCAGGTCAAAAAGGGCGACAGACCCCTGGTAATCCTCAAGGCGGGCGATTGCTTCGGTGAGATGGGCTTTATCACCAAGGCCAAACGCTCTGCAAGCATCATCTCCGCCACCGACGTGACACTGCTCAAGATCAGCGGGACGATGATCGACAGGACGTCGCCACAGTGTCAGATACGGTTTAACAAGATGTTCCTCAAGACCCTCATAACACGCCTGTCACGGACAAGCGATGACCTGTCAAAGATGCAGAAAGAAACTCCGTTGACGACATCCCCGTAGCCGTGCCTATGTACCCGTTGTAAGGGGCAGGGTGATGACAAACTCCACACCGACCTGCGTGTTCGATACGGATATCGCCCCTTCCATCTTCCCCTCTACGATGGCCCTTGACATGTACAGCCCTATCCCCGTGCCGCCATCCCCCTTGGTCGTGACGTATGGCTCAAATAGCCTGTTGAGCACGGACGGGTCAATCCCACCCCCATTATCGCACAGACGCACGACCACCTTGTCGTCAACACCCTCAATGTCAACCGTGATCCACCCCTCATAGGCAGTATTTTCGTTCTTTTTGTGTCCCTTGATGGCATCCCGGCTGTTGTTTATGAGGTTGAGGATTACCTGCTTGAACTCGTTGATATATCCGCTTGAATACAGCTCAAGTGTCCTGGGGAAATTTAAGCGTAATGCGACGTTGTCCTTCTTCAGTTGGTCGGAGAAGAGGGCGGCCACGTCATAGAAGGCCTCCGCAACGCTAAACGTATTCTTGTGGTGGGAGGGCTTGAGGAAATTCTGGAAGTCAGACACCGTCTGAGACATGTGTTTGATCAGCGCCATGCCCTGTGCAACCGATTGTTCAATGTACTGCTTATCAAGCTCACCCGTATCAAAGGCAATCTCCATATCCTGTATGGTGAGGCTGAGGGCATTTAGTGGCTGCTTCCACTGATGGGCAATGGCGCCAATCATCTCACCCATCGCCGCCATCTTGGACTGCTGTACCAGCATCTGTTCATCAAGGCGGCGTCTATCAACTTCCTCCTGCACCCTACGCTCCAGCGCCTTCTGCAGGCTATACAGGTTCAGATGCGTCTGAATCCGTGCGACAACCTCTTCACGCTGAAACGGTTTACAGACGTAGTCCACACCGCCGCTGTTAAATGCGTTGACCTTTTCGGCGATATCCGTCAACGCACTTATGAAAATAACCGGGATATCAGCCGTTGCGGGGTTGGCCTTCAATCGGCGGCAGACCTCATAGCCATCCATATGGGGCATCATGATATCGAGCAACACCAGCTCCGGCCTGACCTTCACCACCACCTCAAGGGCATTTACGCCATCCGTGGCAAAGGATAACTTATAGTGCTCCATTAATATCTGCCGCAGCAGTTGTCTGTTGCCAGGCTCATCATCTACAATCAATACGCCGTACTTGTTCTCTGACATAATATCATCCTTAGTGGGTAGTCCAACCTTAAGAGAAGAAGGAGGGGGCGGCTCCGCCCCCCCTCACCCCCCTGCAAGGGGTCACGGACCCCTTGACCCCATTATACCTTGTTTGTAGCCTATGCACAATCTTCATCACTCTACGTCTATTTCCAAAGTCCTGGCAAATTGTACCGTCTGAAGCCTTGCCCCGACAAAGTTCAGTTCCTGGACATATCTCTTGATCTGTGCGATTTGCTCTACACCGACATGCCGCTGCAACTCAATTAGCAACGGTTCCACCTCATCGGGGGAATATAGTTCAAAGGTCTGCATCATCCGCCTTAGGATATCCCTTATCACAGACATGTCCGGTTCAGCCCCGACCTGTGCTGCGACCTGAACCTGCATGTCCCGGAACCTGTCAACGGCGCCGACAACCCTGTCAAGTGCATCCCCGAGTTGCCCCAACAACGCCCTGACCTGGTCAATGTGTTGCTCCCTGAGGGCACGCTCAACCTTATGACAGACCCCATACACCTGCGGCATCGCCAGATTACCCGACACCCCCTTGATGGCATGTACGACCCTCGTTGCAGACTCTATGTCGTTATCCTCAACGAGTGAGGATATGCCCTGGACTGCGTTGCCGTACTTGTGCGAAAATTCCCTCAAGGCCTCCGCATAGACCTTGGGGTCCATCCATGTCTCTATCCCTTTTTCCACGTCTATGCCCTCAAGTAATAACAATTTATCTGACAGAGATGTCTCCTGTTCAACCAACGGTTTAACGGACACCTGCCCAACCCCCTTGGGAGTTATCTCTTCTATTGTATCAAAAAGTTGCCCGAATTGAACAGGCTTACCAATAACGGCATCAATCCCCTTGTGTACATAGGTTGAGCGCTCTTCCTCCATCACGCTTGCCGTCAGTGCGATAATGGGTATATGTCTGTCAGAAGATTGACCCTCCAGTGTGCGTATATGCTGCGTGGCCTCCAGACCATCCATCCGTGGCATCTGGATATCCATCAGGATGATGTCAACGTCATCACTCTTAAAGCGTTCAACGGCCTCGATGCCATCTCTGGCTACCACTACGGTATGCCCCTGATGCTCCAGACGGGTTTTTAACAAGACGATGTTTTCATCAATGTCCTCGGCCACCAGTATGCGAAATGCCCTGTGTGGCCTGCTCTGCCGGATGCCGTCACCGGCGCCATCTGCACCCTGAACCGGGTACTGTGAATATTTATCCGTTCGTTTTACGTCAACAATAAAGTGAAAGACGCTCCCCTTACCCGGTTCGCTTTCGACCCAGATGCGGCCACCCATCATCTCAACCAACTGCTTGGATATCGTCGTGCCAAGTCCGGTGCCACCGAATCGTCGGGTCATTGAGCCGTCTGCCTGGGTAAATGCCTCAAATATCCCCTCCAGCCTCTCAGCGGGTATACCGATCCCCGTGTCGGTGATGGCAAAGTGTATGAAGTCGCCCTCTGTGTGTGGACGTACCTCTATGCTGACGCTGCCTCGTTCGGTGAACTTGATGGCATTACCTGCGAGATTTATGATTATCTGTCTGAGGCGCAGGGGGTCGCCTGTGAAGTTACCGGCGAGGGTTGGGGCGATGTTGTGCTTGAAATCAAGCCCCTTTTCTCGTACATTGACTTCAAACATCTGATACACGCTCCGTAGCAGGTCGTTGAGGTTGAAGGGTTTTAGTTCCAGGGTCATCTTACCACTTTCCATCTTGCTGACGTCCAGGATGTCGTTTATCAACCCCAGCAGGGCACGTGCCGACTTCCGTGCAATGCCAAGGTACTGCCTGTCCGTTTCCGAGAGATTGTAGCCATCCAGTACCAGTTCTAGGAAGCCCAGTATGGAGTTCATGGGGGTTCTGATTTCGTGGCTCATGTTGGCCAGAAATGCGGACTTGGCCTTGTCGGAAGCCTCGGCGGCCTCCTTGGCGGCAGCAAGCTCTGCCGTGCGCTGACGGACACGTAGCTCCAGGTCATCGTAGGCGCTCTTGAGGCTTGCCTCTGCCTTGTTGCGTTGCACGATTTCC